>JADGPO010000189.1 GCA_017882405.1 Solirubrobacteraceae bacterium
ACCGAGGAGGCACAACATGCAGTCGTGTCGGAGCTGCGCGAGCAGGGGCTGATCGACCGGACCGAGGACTACGTGCACACAGTTCCTTACTCGCATCGCTCCGGGCAGCGGATCGAGCCCCTGGTTTCGCTGCAGTGGTTCATGGCCATGGACGAGCTGGCCAAGCCCGCGATCGAGGCCGTCAGCTCGGGCCGGGTCAGCTTCCACCCCGACAACTACACGAAGGTGTACCTGGATTGGATGCGCAACATCCGCCCATGGTGCATCAGCCGCCAGCTGTGGTGGGGCCACCGCCTCCCCGTCTGGTACCGCGATCTGGAGACCTACGTCGGCACCGAGCCCCCGCGGGGCGAGGGCTGGAAGCGCGATCCCGACGTGCTGGACACGTGGTTCTCCAGCGCCCTGTGGCCGTTCGCGACGCTCGGCTGGCCGCAGCAGACGCCGGAGCTGCGCGCCTTCTATCCCACCGACGCGCTGTCCACGGCTCGCGACATCATTTTCCTGTGGGTGGCGCGCATGATCATGATGGGCCTCGAGTTCACGGGGAAGATCCCGTTCTCCGACGTGTACGTGCACTCGATCATCCAGGCCCCGGACGGCCGGCGGATGTCCAAGTCGCTGGGTACCGGGATCGATCCGATCGACCTGATCGAGGGCGGACCGCGTCCGCCGGTGTTCGCCCAGGGCGACCAGCCCGCCGGCGAGTTCCCCGCCTACGGCGCGGACGCCGTGCGCTGGGGGCTGATGGCCATGTCCTCGGGCCAGGACGTGCGCTTCTCCGAGGAAAAGGTCGCGCAGGGACAGCAGCTGACCAACAAGCTCTGGAACGCCTCCCGCCTGATCCTCCTGGGGGTGGGGGAGCAGGCCCGTACGGCGGCCACGCCCAACGCGGTCGAGGATCGGTGGATGCTCTCGCGGCTGGCCCGCGCCCAGGCCGAGGTGTCGCAGCGGATCGAGCAGTTCGACTTCTCCCATGCGGCGCTGGCGCTCTACGGGTTCGTCTACGGCGAGCTGTGCGACTGGTACCTGGAGCTGGTCAAGCCGCGACTGCGTGCCGGCGAACCCGAGCTGGCCGGCACGCTGCTGCACGTCCTGACCGAGACGATCACCCTGGCGCACCCGCTGATCCCGTTCGAGACCGAGGAGATCTACTCCCACATCCCGGGCGCCGAGGGGCTGCTGGCCGCCCGCGTCTCGCAGCCGCCCGCCCCCGACGTGATCGACACCGAGGCCGAGCAGGCCGTCGAGCGGGCGATCACCGCGGTGCAGGCACTGCGCCGCTGGCGCGCCCTGGAGAAGGTGGAAGCCGGGGCGATGTTGCCGGTCCGGCTGGTCGCGGACGGCTACGACGAGACGTCCGAGCACTTGGCGCGGCTGGCGCGGGTCACGCTGGACGGGTCGTCCGACGCTGTGGCGACCGTGCCGGTCCCGGGCGGCGCGGTGGAGATCCTCGCCAGCCCCGACGTCGATCCCGGCGCGTCCGCGCGCCGGATCGAGGCCGAGCGCGACAAGCTGCGCTCCGAGATCGAGCGCGCCGAGAAGAAATTGTCCAACCAGGGGTTCGTGGCCAAGGCGCCCCCCGAGGTGGTGGCCGCCGAGCGCGACAAGCTCGAGCGCCTGCGCGGGGAGCTGGAGGCGCTGTGACCGGACCGGAGGTGCAGGCGCCGTGACCGGACCGGAGGCCGAGCGCTACCTGCTCTCGCTGGAGCTGTTCGGGATGCGGTTCGGCCTGGACCGCATGCGCAGGCTGATGACGGCGCTCGGTCATCCCGAGCGCCGGTTTGACTCCATCCACGTCGTCGGCACCAACGGCAAGTCCTCGACGGTGCGGATGATCGCCGCGATTCTCGCCCACCACGGGCTCCCCACCGGCGCCTACCTCTCGCCGCACCTGGTCTCGTTCGGCGAGCGCATCCGGATCGACGACCGGGATCTGGAGCCGGACGCCTTCGGCGCCGCGGTGACCCGGGCGGCGCGCGCCGCGGCGCTGGTCGATCGCTCCTTGGACGACGACGACCGCGTCACGCAGTTCGAGGCGCTGACCGCGGCGGCCTACTCCGAGCTGGCGCAGCGCGGCGTGGAGGTGGCGGTGATCGAGGCCGGCCTGGGCGGGCGCTACGACGCCACCAACGTGGTCCCGTCCAAGGTGCAGGTGCTGACGAGCGTCGGGCTGGAGCACACCCGGTGGCTGGGGCCGACGCTGACCGACATCGCCACTGAGAAGCTCGACGTCGTGGCGCCCGGCGAGACGCTCGTGCTGGGTCCCGGTCTCGAGCCCGAGGTGATGGCGGTGGCCGAGCGTGTGGCGGTGCAGCGCGAGGCGCGGATCGTCGTCGCCGGGACCGATCCCGGCGTGCCGGTGGGCGCACCGGGCGCCTACCAGCGCCGCAACTTCGCGCTGGCGCGGACCGCCGCCGAGGCGTTCCTCGGCTCCCTGTCGCACGAGGCGCTGACCGCGGCCGCGGCCGACGTTCGCGTGCCCGGGCGCCTGCAGCAGATCGGCTCACAGCCGCTGACGCTGCTCGACGGCGCCCACAACGCCGACGGCATGCGGGCGCTGGCCGAGTCCCTGCCCGAGCTGACCGCCGGGCGCCATCCCGTGATCGCCACGCTGTCGATCCTCGATGACAAGGACGCCGCCGGAATGCTGGCCGTGCTGATGCCGGCCTGCGATGCGCTGATCCTCACCAGCAGTCAGAATCCCCGTGCTTTGCCTCCGCCCACACTTCAGTCATTGGCGCGCCAGCTGCACGGCCCACCGGGGGAGGTCATCCGCGATCCCTTTCGCGCACTGGCGCGCGCCCGCGAGCTGGCCGGCTCTGAGGGCGTCGTGATCGCCACGGGGTCGATCTACCTGATCGCCGATCTGCTGGCCGACGGCCCCCGCGAACGCGCCTCGGTGCTGTGAACGATCGCGACGACCAGCCCAGGTTTCTCACCATGATCGGGCTGGTGGCGCTGATCGTGGCCGTGGTGATCCTGGTGTTCTTCGGAATCGGCTACCTGTTCGGAAGGGCCTTTCTGTAAAACGAGGATCTCGGCCCTCGATGGCGTATTGATATACGCCGGATCGTCCTGGTGCCCACTACACTCGCGACCTTAATGCTGCCCTACGCAATCTTCGGGATCCACAACAGCGCCCTGAACCTCGCCGTCGAACTGGTGATCCTTTTCCTGGTGGTGATCTGGTTCGCGCTCGTCTTCTGGACGTACGCGGACGCCCACCGTCGGGTCGCCGATCCACTGCTGATCACGTGCGCCACCCTTGCCTCGCTGTTCCCGTTCGTGGGAACGATCGTCTACATGATCGTGCGTCCGCCGGAGTACCTGGACGACGTGCGCGAGCGCGAGCTCGAGATGCAGGCCGCCGAGGCGCGCCTGGCCGAGCTCGGCTACCACCTCTGTCCGCACTGCGACTACGAGGTGGAGCGGGACTACCTGCGCTGCCCCAACTGCATGCGCAAGCTCAAGGACCCGTGCCAGTCGTGCGGGCGTCCGCTGGATCCCACGTGGAAGGTGTGCCCCTTCTGCGAGGCCGAGATCGGCGTGCCCGCGCCCACCCCGCGGCGCCAGCGCAGGCGCGGAGCCAGCATCGAGCAGCCGCCGGCGGCCGAACAGCCGTCGACGACGACCTGACCCCCTGTAGAGAGGACCCCGCCGCCGTGGAGCGCACGCTCATTCTCGTAAAGCCGGACGCCTTTGCCCGCAACCTGACCGGCCAGATCATCGCTCGCTTCGAGCGCAAGGGACTCCGGCTGGTCGCCATGAAGCTGATGACGATGAGCCGCGAGCTGGCCGTCCAGCACTATGCCGAGCACGAGGGCAAGCCGTTCTTCGACGAGCTGGTGAGCTTCATCACCTCGGGACCGCTGGTGGCGATGGTCCTGGAGGGCGAATCGGCGATCGTCGCCGCCCGCCAGGTGATCGGCGCCACCAACCCGCTTGAGGCGACCACCGGCTCGATTCGCGGCGACTACGCGGTGACGGTCGGCCAGAACATGGTGCACGGCTCCGATGCGCCTGACTCGGCGGCGCGCGAAGTCGGACTGTTCTTCCCTGATCTCGGCTGAAGCGACACAGCTAACCCTCGCCTCGCGCTCTCCGCAGCGCCGGGCGATCCTTGAGCAGATCGGCGTCTCTTTCGAGGTGCGGGCCACCGATGTCGACGAGCTGGCGGCCGGGCCACCCGAGGAGGTGGCGCTGGAGAACGCCTATCGCAAGGCGGCGGCCGTCGGTCCCGGCGCCGCACCGGTGCTGGGCGTGGACACGATCGTGTCGGTGGGCGCCACGATCTACGGCAAGCCGGCGGACCGCGCGGCCGCTGCTCAGACGCTGCGGGCCCTCTCGGGGCGCCGCCACGCGGTGATCAGCGGACTGTGCCTGATCGAAGGCGAGCGGGTGCGCACCGCGGCGGCGCGCACGCTGGTGGAGTTCCGCCCGCTGTCGGAGGCGACGATCGACTCCTACCTGGACTGCGGCGAGTGGCGCGACCGGGCCGGCGGCTATGCGATCCAGGGCCGTGGAGCGCTGCTCGTGCGGGCGATCGAGGGCGACTACCTCAACGTGGTCGGCCTGCCCGTGGCCGCGCTGGTCGACCTCGCCCCCTGGCTGACGGGGGACGTCGGGCATGCATGACAACATGCAGCCGGACATCTGCGTCCGGAGACCAGTTTTCCAGGGTTTTTAGGCTACATGGGCGCGAGGCCGATGTTCCGGGGGCACTGGCGTTCGATACACTCAAGCTCGGACGGAAGCTGGCGAAGCAGTGCGAGACCGGAGCCTCTCGCCGGCGCGTCCATCGCTTTCACCTACCTCCAATCAATATGGGCTTCTTCACGTATCTGACCGGGTTCGGCGGCCGCGACATGGCGGTGGACCTCGGCACCGCAAACACGCTTGTCTACGTGCGCGGACGCGGCATCGTGCTCTCGGAGCCCAGCGTGGTCGCGGTCGACTCGCGCAGCGGCGAGGTGCACGCCGTGGGAATCGAGGCCAAGCGGATGCTGGGCCGCACCCCGGGCACGATCTCGGCGATCCGTCCGCTCAAGGACGGGGTGATCGCCGACTTCGAGGTCACCGAGCAGATGCTGCGCCACTTCATCCAGAAGGTCCATCAGAACCGCTGGGCGCATCCCCGCGTGGTGGTGTGCGTGCCCTCCGGGGTGACCGGCGTGGAGAAGCGCGCCGTCGAGGAGGCGTGCCTGTCGGCCGGGGCGCGCCAGGCCTACCTAATCGAGGAGCCGATGGCCGCGGCGATCGGTGCCGGTCTGCCGGTAGGCGAGCCGACCGGCTCGATGGTCGTCGACATCGGCGGCGGCACGAGCGAGGTGGCGGTCATCTCACTGGGCGGGATCGTCGTCTCCCAGTCGATCAGGGTGGGCGGCGACGAGCTCGACGAGGCGATCATCAACTACGTCAAGCGGGAGTACAAGCTGTTAATTGGTCAGCAGACGGCCGAGGAGGTCAAGCTGGAGATCGGCTCGGCGCATGTGATGCCCGAGGAGGTCCAGGCCGAGATCCGGGGGCGCGACATGGTCTCCGGCCTGCCCAAGACGGTGATCCTCACGAGCGAGGAGATCCGCGGGGCGCTGGAGGAGCCGGTGTCGCAGATCATCGACGCCGTCAAGCAGACGCTGGACCGCACGCCGCCCGAGCTGGCCTCTGACATCATGGATCGTGGCATCATGCTGGCGGGAGGCGGCTCGCTGCTGCAGGGAATCGAGGAGCGCCTGCGTCACGAGACGCAGATGCCCGCGCACCTGGCGGAGTCTCCGTTGACGTGCGTCGCAGTCGGATCCGGGCGATCGCTCGAGGAATTCGAAGCGATCCACCGGTCGAGCAAGAATTCTCGCAACCGGCGCCGTCGGTAATAGGTTTCAGTCAGAGACCTGAAGATTCCCCACCCGCCCCGGAGCACACCATCTTGAGGACACGTATCTCGTGCACGACAAACAGGTTCGAAGACGACGCGCAGTGCTCGGACTGCTCGTCGTCGTCTCGCTGATCCTGCTCACCGCGTACTTCGGCGAATCTCCCAGTAGTCCTCTGCACAGCGTGCAGCGCGGGATCGTCGCCGTCCTCTCTCCGGTGCAGACCGGCGCCAGCAAGGCGCTCTCGCCCGTGCGCGATGTCGCCAACTGGGTGTCGGACACGCTGCGCGCCAAGTCCCAGCGCGACCAGCTCCAGAAGCGCGTCCAGCAGCTCAACCGGCTGGTCGCCGAGTACCACTCCGCGGCGATTCAGAACGCGCAGTTGACCAGGCAGGTCGGCCTGGACCAGAGCATCGGCCTTGACAGCTACCACCCGCTGGGGGCCGACGTGATCGGGCGTGACCCCAGCCTCTGGTACCAGCAGGTGGAGGTCGACAAGGGCTCCGGTGACGGCGTGGAGCTCGACGATCCGGTGACCGGGGACGGGGCTCTCGTCGGCAAGGTCACCAGCGTCCAGGGCTCGAGCTCGATCGTCACCCTGATCACCGACCATTCCTATGCCGTCGCCGCCAAGGTGCTCAACGGCAAGGGCGACGACGGCGTGCTCGTGCCGGCGATCGGCAATCCCAACCAGCTGCTGCTCCAGAGCCTGCCGAACCATGCCTCGATCAGCCCCGGTGAGCAGGTGGTGACGGCGGGCTTCCAGAGCTCCACGGATCCCTCATTGCAGTCGCTGTATCCGCCGGGGATCCCGATCGGCACCGTGCTGGACGCCAATCAGAACGAGCTGCTCAACAACGGCCAGGTGACGGTCTCACCGGCGGCCGACATCCGCCATTTCGACTCGGTCCAGATCCTGACCCGGCCCCACGCCGGCACCGAGCGAGCCCAGGTCAAGTGAACGCGCCCTCACCGCGCCTCATCCTGCGCCTGGCGCTCCTGGCGCTGTGCACGGTCGTCGTCCAGGAGACCGCCGTCTCGCAGATCTCGATCTTCGGCATCAGCGCGGACTTGACGCCGCTGGTGGTGATGTCGGTTGGGCTCCTCACCGGGTCGCTGCCGGGAGCGGTGATGGGCTTCGCCACCGGCCTGCTGGTAGACACCGTGCTCGTGCAGACGCTCGGCGTGACCTCGCTGCTGTACATCGCGATCGGCTACTGGTCAGGTCGGCTGCGCGAGCTGCGTGACCCCGCCCATGGGCTGGTCCCGCTGGCCGCGGGAGCGGCGGCGACGGCGGTGGCCGGCCTCGGCATGACCCTGATCCAGTTCCTGCTCGGAGTCGAGTCGCCGGTCAGCTGGCTGCTCCTGCAGCAGATCTTCCTCACGGTTCTGGTCAACGCCCTGATCTCCCTGCCCGTGTACGCGCTGGTGCGACGGCTCATCACCCCGGCGCTGCCCGATGATCCGCGACGGCGCCGCCGGCGCGCCTACACGACAGGCGGCCTGAGCCCGCTGCAGAGCCCCTCTCAGCGCCTCGGGCCCATGAACCGACCTGCTCGGCCTTCACGATGATCGAGCCCCCTGAGGATCGCCGACCGCCGCTCACGCCGCAGCTTGCGCTGCGGGTGGCGATCGTCGGCTCGGTCGCGCTGGCGCTGTTCGCGATCATCTTCTTCCGTCTGTGGTTCCTGCAGGTGCTGTCCGGCGACCACTACCTGGCCCAGGCGAAAGTCAACCGGGTACGCAACGTCGGGATCCAGGCCGAGCGGGGCGACATCGTCGACCGCGTCGGCCAGGTCCTCGTCAACAGCCGCCGCGCGCGAGCGGTGCAGATCTCGCCGCCCTCGCTGCCCAAGTCCGGCCACGCCCGCAGCGCCCTGTACCGTCACCTGGCCGGCGTCCTGAACGTCTCCACCAAGCCCACCCGCTGCGTGATCGCCGGCAAGCCGCCGAAGATCCGGCAGCTGGGGCCGATCCCCTGCAAGGTCGCCCAGCAGCTGGCGATCCTCCCCTACGCCGACATCACGATCAAGACCGACGTCAGCTCGGACGTCCAGTTCTACCTCGCCGAGCGCTCCAACCAGTTCCCCTCGGTCGAGGTCCAGAACATCTACCTGCGCAATTACCCGCTGAGCACGCTGGCCGCCCAGCTGTTCGGGACGGTGGGGCCGATCAACGCCGCCGAGGTCAAGGAGAAGGCCTACCGGGGCATCTCCAAGAACGCGATCATCGGCCAGTCCGGGTTGGAGGCGGCCTACGACAAGTACCTGCGGGGCACCGACGGCACCGAGCAGGTACAGGTCAACGCGTTCGGCGAGCCGACCGGCAGCCACACCAACAACAGCCCCGTCCGCGGCCACAACCTGGCGCTGTCGCTCGACACCGGGCTGCAGAAAGTCGGCCAGAGCGCGCTGCAGCAATCGATCGACTCCAACTACCCCGCCAACGGCGGAGCGTTCGTGGCGATGAATCCCGACGACGGGTCGGTCTACGCGATGGGCTCGCTGCCGAGCTTCAATCCCGAGGTTTTCACGTCCAACCTGAGCGCGGCCAAGTACCGCGCGCTGACCAGCCAGGCGTCCAACGCGCCCCTGCTCAACCGCGCGATCGACAGCCAGGGCCCCACCGGCTCGACGTTCAAGCCGATAACCGCCACGGCGGCGCTGCAGAGCGGCGAATGGACCGTCGGCTCGACCTATGACGACACCGGCTCGTTCTGCACCTCTCCCGGCGTCTGCCTGCACAACGCCGGCCACGCCAGCAACGGCCCCCTGGACCTCGTCAACGCGATCCGGGTCTCCTCGGACACCTTCTTCTACAACCTGGGCGCGCGCACCAACATCGCCAACCCGGTCGCCCACCCCCAGGGCGGCCCGCTGCAGACGTGGGCGCGCAAGTTCGGGATCGGACAGAAGACCGGGATCGACCTGCCCGGGGAGGACCCGGGGACGTTGCCGTCGCCGCACTGGCGCTCGGTTCGCGACCATGAGGAGCTGGAATGTGAGCACGCCACCGGTCCGTACAAGGGTGGCCACAAGAAGGCGTCGTGCGGGATCGCCGACGGGCGGCCGTGGTCGATCGGCGACAACATCAACCTCGCGGTCGGCCAGGGCGACGTCCAGGTCACGCCGCTTCAGCTGGCGGTCGCCTACTCGGCGGTGGCCAACGGCGGCACGATCGTCCGTCCTCACATCGGTCTCGACGTCCAGAACGCGGCCGGAACGGTGCTGCAGAAGATCAACCCACCGCCCTCCGGTCACATCAACATCAATCCGCTGTACCTGGAGACGATCCGCCAGGGCCTGCGCGACGCCGCTTCTCAGCCGGGAGGGACCTCGGCCGACGTGTTCGGCAACTTCCACCAGCAGGTCTACGGCAAGACCGGTACCGCTCAGTACAACGGCCAGCAGGACTACGCCTGGTATGTCTGCTTCGTGCCGCGGACGGCGACCAGCAAGCCGATCGTCGTCGTGGTCTGGGTCGAGCAGGGCGGCTTCGGCGCCGTCGGCGCCGCGCCGGTCGCCCGCCAGATCCTCTCCAAGTGGTTCTACGGCAAGCCGGGCCCCTACGTGGCCGGAAGCTCGACGACGCTGTGAGCGCCACCCCGATCCAGCCGGTCGACGAGAGCACGATGCCGCGGGCGCGCAGCTGGCCGCTGTTCGACCCGCTGCTGCTGCTGGGCGCTGTAGGGCTGGTGGCGTGCTCGCTGGTGACCCTCAAGAGCGCCACCACCCACGTCATTACCGGCCAGCCGTTCCATTACGTCGACCGCCAGGCGCTGTTCGCCGGGATCGGGCTGCTGCTGGCGCTGATCCTCAGCCGGATCGACTACTCCCGTTTGAGAGAATTCAAGTACGGGCTGTTCGCGGTGATGATCGCGCTGAACCTGGTGGTCTACGGGATGCCGGCGCAGCTCGGCGCCCGGCGCTGGATCCCGTTGCCGCTGCTCAACTTCCAGTCATCGGAGTTCGGCAAGATCCTGATCATCGTCGCCCTCGCGGGCTTCGCCGTCGATCGCTCGCGCCGCCTGCACGAGCGCCGGACGACGGCTCGGATCATGCTGCTGGCGCTGATCCCGGCACTGCTGGTGATCCCTCAGCCCGACCTCGGCACCGGCATGGTGTACGTGGCCGTCGGCTTTAGCATCCTGTTCTTCGCCGGAACCTCGTTCCGGCAGCTGGCCGGGCTGATCACGATGTTCGCGGCCTCGGTCGCGATCGTGCTCGCCGGGGCCCCGGCGCTGGGCGTCCACCTGCTCAAGCCGTATCAGGTGCAGCGGCTGACGGGCTTCCTCAACCCCTCACGCAACGTAAACTCACAGACTTATCAGATCACCGAGTCGCTGATCGCGATCGGCTCGGGCCAGAAGACGGGTCGTGGCAACAAGGCCACCCAGACCAAGCTGGCATTCCTTCCGGCCAACGACACGGACTTCGTGTTCGCGGCCGTCGGAGAAACCTACGGATTCGCCGGAGCGGCGGTGGTGCTGTCGCTGTATGCGCTGCTGATCTGGCGCGCTCTGCGGATCCTCACGATGTCCAAGAACCTGTTCGGCACGCTTATCGCCGGCGGCATCCTCGCGATGCTCATGTTCCAGATCTTCGTGAACGTCGGAATGACGATCGGGATCGCGCCCATCACGGGCGTCCCTTTGCCGCTGCTCAGCTATGGCGGATCATCGGTGATCGTCACCTTCATCGCCATCGGATTGCTGGAGTCGATCTACATCCAGGCACGTCTGTCGGCAAATACCAAGAACCGCGCGCTACTTTCTTAAGCGTGTTGCGTGCGCGATCAGATCCGCGCACCACCCCAGATTTCAAAGGACTGACGAAAATTGAAGAAGCAAGTATTGGTGAGCGTCGACCGTGGAGAGACGCGAGTCGCGCTGCTGGAGGCGAGCGGATCTCCGTCGCCTCGCAAGACGGCCTCCGGCGCTCCCCGCCGGCGAAGTAAGCCCGGGCGGGTGGGACCCGATTCCGACTACAAGGTTGCCGAGCTGTACCTGGAGCGCCGGGGCAACCGTTCGATCGTGGGCAACATCTACAAGGGCCGGGTCGACAACGTCCTGGCCGGCCTGGAGGCCGCGTTCGTCGACATCGGACTGGAGAAGAACGGCTTCCTGCACGTCGACGAGATCGTGCTCCCGGGCGTCGAGGCGCCGCGCCGCGGTCGCGGCGGTAGTCGCGAGGGCCGCAACATCACCGACCTGCTCAAGCCCGGGCAGGACATCGTCGTGCAGGTGGTCAAGGACCCGCTCAAGACCAAGGGCGCACGCCTCTCGATGGACCTCACGATTGCCGGGCGCTACATGGTCTACGCGCCCTACGGCGAGGGCGTCGGCGTGTCGCGCCGACTGGACGAGAAGGAGCGAGACCGGCTGCGCAAGGAGGCCTCCAAGCTGGAGCTCAAGGGCTCGGGGGCGATCATCCGCACTTCGGCTCAGGGCGCCAAGCGCGCCGACCTGGAGCGCGAGCTGGTGTACCTGTTCAAGCTCGGCGAGGTGCTCTCCAAGCGC
The DNA here is from genome assembly GCA_017882405.1 of Solirubrobacteraceae bacterium. The sequence goes on from JADGPO010000189.1 coordinate 11,389, forward strand.
GTCGAGGAGACCCAGGCGCCGGCGCTGGTCTTCCAGGAGGCCGACCTGTCGGTGCGCGTGGTGCGCGACATCTTCTCCGCCGAGTTCGAGCGCGCGGTGGTCGACGATCCCAAGCAGCATCACCGGCTGGTGTCGTTCTTCTCCCGCACGGCTCCCGAGCTGGTGGACCAGGTCGACCTCTGGGAGGAGGAGACGCCGCTGCTACAGGCGTTCGGAGTCGAGGACGTGCTGGACTCGACCCTGTCGCGACGGGTCGACCTGCCCAGCGGCGGTTATCTGATGATCGACTACGCCGAGGCGCTGACGGTCATCGACGTCAACTCCGGCTCGTTCATCGGCCGCGGCAAGGGCGCCCGGCTGGAGGACACGATCACCAAGACCAACCTCGAGGCCGCCGACGAGGTGGTGCGCCAGCTGCGACTGCGCGACATCGGCGGGATCATCGTCATCGACTTCATCGACATGGCCCGCGCGCGCAACCGCGACGCGGTGCTCAAGACGCTGCGCAAGGCCCTGGACGAGGACCGCACGAAGACCTTCGTGGTGGAAATTAGT
>JADGPO010000190.1 GCA_017882405.1 Solirubrobacteraceae bacterium
ACGTCCTGTTTACCAAGAGCCCAGGCGGCGCCGCCGCCACGGCGGCCCGGGTGGTGACGTTCCGCAACGCGATCGACCAGGCCACCGCCGGTACCGGAATCGATCCCAACCTGCTGGAGGCGCTGGTCTACGTGGAGAGTGCAGGGCGCCCGAGCGCGATCGCGGGCTCGGACCTGGCCGGCGCCGCCGGGCTGACGCAGATCCTGGCCTCCACCGGCAGCTCGCTGCTGGGCATGCACATCGACCTGGCGCGCAGCCGGAAGCTGACGCAGAAGATCGACGCGATCACCTCGGGCACCCGCGCCGGCAAGCTGGCGCCGCTGTTGCTGGCGCGCGAGCGGGCCGACACGCGCTTCTATCCGCCCAAGGCACTGGCGGCGACGGTCCGCTACCTGCTGGCGGCCGAGCATCAGTTCGGCCGCGCGGACCTGGCGATCGAGTCCTACCACATGGGCATCGGCAACCTGCACAACGTGCTCGGCGCCTACGACGGCGGCCGCGCGGTGCCCTACGTGCAGCTGTACTTCGACTCCTCGCCCGACAACCACCCCGAGGCCTACCGGCTGCTGGCCGGCCTGGGCGACGACTCGTGGCTCTACTACTGGCGGGTGCTGGGCGCCGAGCAGATCATGCACCTGTACCGGACCGGGCGGGCGGCGCTGCGGCGGCTGACCTCGCTGCAGACCGCCGACGGCGCCGGCGCCGCGGTGCTGCACCCGCCGGGGCGTCCGCAGCGTTACACCGCCCCGGCCGCTGTATCGGCGGCCTATCAGCACCACCGGCTCGTCCCGCTGCCGTCCAACGCCGCCGCGCTCGGCCTGGCGTATGACCAGGCGATGGGCACCGGCGCCTCCCAGGTGGACGCTCCCCGCTCGCTGTACCGGGGGCTCGCGCCGACGGCACTGCGGCTGCTGATCGAGCTGGCCGGCCGGGTGCGGACGCTCTCGGGGGGCCGCGCTCCTCTACGGGTGCAGAGCACCGTCACCGACGCCAGGTATCTGTCCGCGCGCGGCATCGACGACCCGATCGCCACCACCGGCTATGCGTTCACGATCGAGCGCCGCTACGTCTCGCCAGCGCAGGCGGCGGCCTTCCAGGCGGTGCTGGACCGGCTGCAGTCGCTCAACCTGATCGCCTGGGTGCGTGGCGCCGGCACGATCCAGATCACCGTGGCCTCCGACGCCGCCCGCTGGGCCGGGTAGCCGCGCGCCGCCGCGAATATATATTTTGCGCTCCGTGACCGAGGCGATCCGGACCGACGACGAGCGCTTCGCCGACCTGCCGGAGTTCCCGTTCACGCCGCGCTACACCGAGCACGATGGCCTGCGCATGGCCCACGTGGACGAGGGCGATGGCCGGCCGGTGGTCCTGCTGCACGGCGAGCCGACGTGGTCGTTTCTATGGCGCAAGGTGATCGGCCCGCTCGTCGAGGCCGGTCATCGCTGCCTGGCGCCCGACCTGCCGGGCTTCGGGCGCTCGGACAAGCCGACCGACATCGGCTGGTACACCTATGACCGCCACACCGCGGCGGTGACGGGGTGGCTGCAAGAGCTCGACGTGCGCGACGCCACCCTGGTGGTGCACGACTGGGGCGGTCCGATCGGAATGCGGGTCGCCGTCGAGCAGCCGGCGCGGGTGGCGCGCCTGGTGATCCTCGACACCGGCCTGTTCACCGGCCGGCAGCGCATGTCGGACGCATGGCTGGCCTTCCGCGACTTCGTGGCGCGAACCGAGGACCTTCCGGTGGGCCTGCTGGTGCGCCGAGCCTGCCAGCAGGATCCCGGCGACCTGGTGATCGCCGCCTACGAGGCGCCGTTCCCCGACGCTGCCTCCAAAGCCGGCGCTCGCGCCTTCCCGCTCATCCTGCCCACCGCGCCCGACCAGCCGGGCGCTGCGACCGGAGCCCTCGTCCTGCAGGCGCTGCGCGAGGACAACCGTCCCAAGCTGATGATGTGGGCCGACTCAGACCCCGTGCTGCCGCTGGAGACGGGACAGCGGTTCGCCGCGGCGCTGGGCGGCAAGCTGGCACACGTGATCGGCGATGCCGGGCACTTCCTGCAGGAGGATGCGGGCGCCGAGATCGGGGCGCGCATCGTCGAGTGGCTGGACTCCCTGCGCTGAGAACACGCGCGACGACTCAGGCGACCAGTCGCGCGCGCCACCAGTCCAGCAGGGCGAACACCCGGGCGCGCAGCTCGCCCAGGCGCGCCGACACCTCGAGCGCGAGTGCCGCCGGGTCGCCGGCATGGCGGGCGACGGCCTCGGGCTGCCCTTGCGCCCACCCCTGCCAGATCGCCGGCGTCACCTCGGGGTGGAACTGCAGACCCAGATGGGGGCCCAGCGCGAACGCCTGCAGCGCCCCGTTGCTGCGCGCGAGTTCGATCGCTCCCGGCGGCGGATCGATGGCGTCGTAGTGCCACGACAGCCACGGGCCGCGCAGCTGCTCCACGTCGCTCTGCGGGTCCACCCAGCCCACCTCGGGGCCGGGAGCGCGGGCCACCCGCCCCTGTCCGGCGAGCGCGAGCGCCTGCGCGCCGAAGCAGATCCCGAGCACCGGGGTCCCCTGCGCCAGCGCCGCCCTGAGGAACCTCAGCTCGTCGCCGATCCATTCCGGCGCCGGCGAGTAGGCGGAGTGCTCTGAGCCGAGCGTGACGATCGCCGCCGCCGCCGCGGGATCAGGCAGCGGAGCGGTCGTCGCCCGCACGTTCTCCCACGGGATCTCGCGCTTGCCGAGCCATTCGCCCAGCAGCCCCGCGGGGGCGTTCTCTTGATGCTCGATCACGATCATCGGCCGGACCTCGGCCGGCCGATGGCTGCCGCTCATCGCCGGCGCGCTCCGGAGGCGGTCGCGAAGGCGGTGCGCAGGTCGACCTGACCGGAGCCGATCACGGGGTCGTAATCGCCGAGTCCCTGCCAACGGATCGGGCTGGAGAACAGGAAGCGGTCGGCGGACACGTGCTGCGCGTTGGGGCCGGTCATCGCGTGGTAGAAGATGTAGGTCCGTCCGTCAGCAGTCCTGCCACTGGTAGGTATAGGAGATCGGCCCCTGGCCCGACCAGTCGCCGGGAGCCGCGACGGCCGCGCCGCGCACGTCCACGTCGCCACCGACCGTCGGCGGGATGTCGTTCTCCAGCACGCCCGGGTAGCCGACGGCCGCCCGAGCGCTGCTCACGGGCAGCACGGCGAGCAGCGGCAGCACGGCCGGCAGCGACAGCGCGGCCGGCACCGACAGCCCGGCCATCGCGGCCAGGCGCCTGACCGTGGCAAGCCCAAGTGCGCACCCCATCAGCCGCCGATCGTACCCACGGTGTTGGGCCGGCGAGCCGGCCGCGGTCAGACGGTCTGCTTGGCTCGCGCGGGCGAGTCCTCCGGCACCGGGCCCGGTGCGGGCGGCAGCGCCGGGCCGGGGTCGGAGGTTCGCTGCTCGTAGGCCCCGCGCACCAGGCGGTCGGGATTGACCAGTACCTGGTCGCCCTTGAGGACCTTGGTGATGAAGTCGGCAACGCCGCGGGGCACGAGGTTCATTCCCCTGAACAGGGTCTGCATGGCGCGCGGCACCCACACGTCGACCCGGCCGGTCTGCACGGCTTCGACGATCGCCTCGGCGACCTCCTCGGGCTCGACGACCTTGATGCCGCGCGTCTTCTGCAGGCCCGAGCCGAGCTCGGTGTTGACGACGACGGGCATCACGATCGACACGTCGATGTCGGTGCGGCGTACCTCGGCACGGACCGCCTCGCTGAGCCCGACGACGGCGTGCTTGGTGGCGCAGTAGGTGGCCCCGCCCGGGAAGCCGCCCTTGCCGGCGACCGAGGCGATGTTGACCAGGTGGCCGCGGTTGCGCGGGAGGAAGCGCTCGAGCGCCAGCTTGGAGCCGATGATCACGCCGTTGAGGTTGATGTCGATCATCCGTGCCGCGGTGGCGTCCGTCTCGGCGACGAACGGGCCGATCGACATGATCCCGGCGTTGTTGATCAGTACCTCCAGCGGTCCCAGCTGACCCTCGACCTCCCGCAGGAAGGCGTCAAAGCTGGCGCGGTCGGTGACGTCCAGCGACAGCCCGATCGTGCCCAGGCCGAGCTCCTCGGCGGTCTGGGCGGCGAGCGCGAAGTCGATGTCGCCGATCGCCACCCGGGCACCGTTGGCGATCAGCTCGCGCGCGGTGGCGCGGCCGATCCCTCGGGCGCCGCCCGTGATGGCGACGACCTTGCCGGTGAGCGATCTCGGGGCCTTGGCCATGGACACTTCCTCCTCAGTTCTGAACTGCGGTGCGGTGCTTGGTACTGAAAGGTACCGGTCGCCGGTGCCCGGCGACGCGCTCCTGGCTGGCTGGCCAGCAGGAGACGCAGCGCGCGGGCCGGTTTCACTCCCGCGGGCGGTGGCTAGGCTCACCCCAAGACCACCGAACCGCAAGCGAGGGGAACGTCATGGAATACCGTCAACTGGGGGCCTCTGGACTGCAGATCTCGGCTCTCACCCTGGGGACGATGACGTTCGGCGGGCAGGGCGGCTTCGCCAAGGTGGGCGACACCGACGTCGCGGGCGCCAAGCGCCAGATCGACATGTGCCTGGACGCCGGGGTGAACGTCATCGACACCGCCGACGTGTACTCCACCGGCGGCTCCGAGGAGATCGTCGGCCAGGCGCTCGGCGCCAAGCGCGACGACGTGCTGCTCGCCACCAAGGTGCGGATGCGGATGGGCGACGGCCCCAACATGGAGGGCCTCTCCCGCCATCACGTGATCTCCGGCTGTGAGGCGAGCCTGCGGCGGCTGCGCACCGACCACATCGACCTTTACCAGGTGCACGAGTGGGACGGATTGACGCCGCTGGAGGAGACACTGGGCGCGTTGCAGTACCTGGTCGACGCTGACAAAGTCCGTTACGTGGGTGTCTCCAATTACGCGGCCTGGCAGTTGATGAAGACGCTGGGGATCGCCGAGCGCGACCACCGGGTGGGTGGGGTCCGAATCGTCTCCCAGCAGATCTACTACTCGCTGCAGGAGCGCTCCGCCGAGTACGAGCTGCTCCCGCTGGCGACTGACCAGGGACTGGGCACGCTGGTGTGGAGCCCGCTGGCCGGCGGACTGCTGAGCGGCAAGTACCGCCGCGGGCAGGACGCGCCGGAGGGCAGCCGCCACTTCGGCGGCTGGGACGAGCCGCCCGTCTACGACGAGGACAAGCTCTACGACACGATCGACGTGCTGGTGGAGATCGCCGACGGGCACGGCGTGTCTGCCGCACAGGTGGCGCTCGCCTGGCTGCTGGGCCGTCCCACGATCAGCTCGGTGATCATCGGCGCCCGCACCGACGAGCAGCTGACCGACAACCTGAGGGGCGCCGAGCTGCAGCTCTCAGACGAGGAGCGCTCCCGGCTCGAGGAGGTGAGCCGGCCGCCGCTGCTGTATCCCTACTGGCATCAGCGCAAGACCGCCGCGGATCGGCTCAGCGCAGCCGATCTGACGCTGCTCGCGCCGCATCTGGCCTGACCGAGCGGGCCGGTTCGCGCACGAGCTGCACCACCTGCTGACGGCGATCGCCGGCGAGCGGGTGACGATCAGCTGTCGGGACTAGAAGTTCGCGGGGGTAGGGCGGGCGCTGTAACACAGGCTCCTAGCTTTCAGGAATACTGCAAGCTGTCGCCATAGGCAATGACTATGAGGCCCACTCCATGAACCTGCGCCAGATCAACTACCTGCTGGCCGTCGTAGAGGAAGGCTCGTTCACGCGCGCCGCTCAGCGCCTGTCGGTCGCCCAGCCGTCGCTCTCTCAGCAGGTGCGCGCGCTGGAGCGCGAGCTCGGCGGTCCGCTGCTGGAGCGTATGCCCAACGGCGTGCAGCTGACGGCCGCGGGGCGCGCGTTCGTGCCCGAGGCCCGTTCCGCCGCCTCCCACGCCGCCCGGGCCGCCGAGGCGGTGCGCGCCACCCTGGGCGCTCCCGGCCGCCGGCTGGAGCTGTCCACCGTGACCTCGATGGCGGTCGGGATCCTGCCCGACGCGCTGGCCCGCTGGCACCGCCTGCACGCCGACACGGCCGTCTACCTGCACGAGTTCCACCACCGCCGTGACCTCCACGAGGCGGTCCGCGGCGGCCTGGGCGACCTCGGCGTCGGCCCGCGGCCGGCCAACTGGAGCGGGCCGATCACCCGCCTGGGCTGGGAGGAGTTCGTCATCGTGCTGCCCCCGCACGACCCGATGGCGGAGGGCAGCGGCGGCTCGGTCGCGCTGGAGCGCCTGGCCGACCGCGACTGGGTGCTGCTGGAGCCCGGCCACGGCCTGCACGAGCTGGCGCAGCGCGCGTGCGCCCGGGCCGGCTTCGTTCCCCGCGCGGCGGTGCGCACCGGTCAGGTGACGGCGGCCGCGCAGCTGGCAGCCGCCGGCCTGGGCCCCACCCTCCTGGGCAGCCACACCGTCCCCGCCGGCCTCGATGCCGCCCTTATGCGCGTCCGTCCCCGCCTGGTGAGAGAGGTGGTGGCCTTCACCCGCAGCGCCTGGTCGCCGGCCGCCGAGCAGTTCCTCGAGGTGCTCGGCAAGCTGCCGATGCGCTCGCGCCCTCGCGGCTCCGAGCTCGTCGGCTGACGTCCGCGCTCTGTGGCCCCAGCGCGTCCCGGGGGCAGCGGTCGGGGTGGCCGCCCCCTGGACAATGAGATAGCCTATGCGAAGTCATGGTGCTAGAGGCATCGACTATCGCTGTCGCTGACCCGTCGCTGCTGCAGGTAGTGGAGTACCGCCTGGGAGACGAGTCGCTGTCAGACGCCCCGGTCGCCACGTGACCGGCCCGCGGCGGGGCGGCCAGGTGCTGGCCGACCAGCTGGTCGCCCAGGGCTGCGAGCTGGCGTTCTGCGTACCCGGCGAGAGCTACCTGCCGCTGCTCGACGGTCTCTACGCGCACCGCTCGCGGGTGCGGGTGATCACCTGCCGCCACGAGACCGCCGCTGCCAACGCCGCCGACGCCTACGGCAAGCTCACCGGCCGGCCGGGAGTGTGCATGGTGACCCGCGGACCGGGCGCCACCCAGGCGGCGGTGGGCGTGCACACCGCCAGCCAGGATTCGACACCGCTGGTGCTGCTGGTCGGTCAGGTGGCGTCGGGCCACCGCGGCCGCGAGGCGTTCCAGGAGATCGACTGCCAGGCGGTGTTCGGCTCGATGGCCAAGGGCGTGTTCGAGATCGACGACCCGGCGCGGATCCCCGAGATCGTGGCCGGCGCGTTCTCGCTGGCGCTCGGCGGGCGCCAGGGGCCGGTCGTGATCTCGCTGCCCGAGGACGTGCTCGCCGCCGAGACCGAGGCAGATGACGCACCGCGGGTGATCGCCCGCCAGCCGACGGCCGGCCCGGCGCAGGTGGCCGAGTTGCGCGCGCGGCTGCGGGACGCCCAGCGGCCGCTCGTGCTCGTCGGCGGCGGACCGTGGGACGGACCTTCCTGCGTGCGCCTGGCCGCCTGGGCGCGGGCCTGCGATCTGCCGGTGGCGGCATCGTTCCGCCGTCAGGACCTACTCGACAACGAGTCTGCGAACTACGTGGGCGACGTCGGCCTGGGCATCAACCCGGCCCTCGCTCAACGGATTCGCGACTGCGACCTGCTGATCGCCGTCGGGCCGCGGCTGACGGAGATCGAGACCCAGGGCTACACACTGCCCACCCCGCCGGTGGCGCCCCAGACGCTGGTCCATGTGCACCCCGATCCCCGCGAGCTCGGCCGCGTCTACCAGCCGGCGCTGGGCATCCTCGCCGGATTGCAGTCCTTCACGGCGGCGCTGGCCGCCGACGCACGCATCGACGGCTCGCGGTGGACGGAGTGGACGCGCGCGGCGCGAGCCGACTACGAGCGCTGGTCGGCGCTGCCGCGCGACAGCGATCGGCTCGACCTGAGCGCCGCGATCGGCCAGCTGCGCGACGCCCTCCCCGAGGACACGATCTACTGCAACGGCGCCGGCAACTACACGGTGTGGGTCCACCGCTTCACCCGCTACCGCCGGTGGGGCACTCAGCTGGCTCCGCAGAGCGGGGCGATGGGCTACGGGATCCCCGCGGCTCTGGCCGCCCAGCTGCTTCACCCCGAGCGCGCGGTGGTCGCCTTCGCCGGCGACGGCTGCTTTCAGATGTGCGGCCAGGAGCTGGCCACGATGGTCGCCGAGCGGCTCCCGGTGCTGGTGATCGTGGCCAACAACCGTATGCTGGGGACGATCCGCATGCACCAGGAACGCCGCTTCCCCGGCCGCGTGATGGCCACCGACCTGGTCAACCCGGACTTCGCCGGGCTGGCCCGCGCCTATGGCGCCTTCGGCGAACGGGTGGAGCACGCCGACGAGCTGGCCGGCGCTCTGCGGCGAGCGCGGGAGGCCGACGGGCCGGCGCTGATCGAGCTGCTGACCGATCCCGACGCGCTGACGCCCACGTCGTCGCTGTCGTCGCCGGCGGCGGGGCGATGAGCTTCCTCTCCCTGGCCGGCGACGACGGGTTCGAGCTGGCCCCGGGCGCGATCGCCAAGGCCGTGTTCGGCGAGCGCGGGATGCTCAACGTGGTCGAGCTGCAGCCCGGCGCCGAGGTGCCGCTGCACTCGCACCCGCACGAGCAGCTCGGCCTGATCCTGAGCGGATCGATGACGATGGTCGTCGACGGCGAAGCGCACGAGTGCGGCCTGATGGACGCCTACGTCCTGCCCGGCGGCGTGGAGCACGGCGGGACGGCCGGCCCGCAGGGAGCCACGGTGCTCGACGTGTTCGTGCCGGTGCGCGAGGACTACCGCGAGCGCGCCGAGGTCACACGCGCGCGGCCATAACTTCTTTGAGGAACGGGACCACCTGGTCGTTGACCTGTCCCGACTCCTCTGAAAGACGCCCCGGCCTCGGCCATCCAGTCGTGCTCCAGGTAGTGCCATCGCTCGCCTCGCTCACCTGGACGGCGCCTTTCGCAGCATCTCGATCGTCTCGGCGACCCCGTCTCGCAGCGGCGTGGTCACGGGGTCGACAGCGGCCATGTCCTCGGGCAGCGGAAGCTCCACGTCCTGCTTGAAGGTGATCGTCCCGGCGGCCTCGGGGACGGCCGCCTCGATCGCCGCGATCACGTCGGTCACGTGCTCGGAGGGCCCGCCGAGGTTGCGCACCGGAGCGCCCTCGCCTGAGCCGGCCGAGCGGGCGCCCTTGATCAACAGCCCGGCGGCGTCGGGCGCGTACTGGAACTGCGCCCGGCCCCCGAACGGGATCTCGTAGGTCTCACCGGCCGCCGCGGCGGCCATCGCCAGCGTCGGCCCGGCGGTCAGCCCGTGATCGCGGCCCGGCCCGTAGACGATGTGCGGGCGCAGCCCGACGCTGGCCAGCCCGACGTCGTGCCAGTAAACGCGCGCGGCCCCCTCGTTGGCGAGCTTGTGCACGCCGTAGTGGTTGAGCGGGTGACCATCGGCATCCTCGCCCACCCGCACGCCGTCGGCGCGGTCGTAGGCCGCCGCCGAGCTGGCATAGGAGACGCCCTGCACATCGCCCCGGCTCGCCGCCTCGAAGACGTTCACCGTGCCGACGACGTTGACCAGCGCTCCGCGCGGAGGGTCGGCCTTGGCGATCGGCAACAGCAGCGCGGCGAGGTGGACGATGTGGGTGATTCGCTCGCCCGAGACCGCCCCTGCCAGCGCGTCCAGGTCGGTCACGTCGCCGCGCATGAAGCGCACGCCGGCCAGCTCCTCCGCGCCCATCACCAGCTCCAGCCGCCGGTGGTCCCCCCCCAGGTCGAACGCGATCACCTCGTGGCCCTCGTGCACCAGCTGACGGCACGTCCACGCGCCGATGGCGCCCAGTGCTCCCGTGATCAGCCAATGCTCGTCAGACATCTTGGTAGACCGTGATCTCCTCGGTGTAGAACTCGTGCGCCGCCGATCCCTGCTCGTGGGGGCCGAACCCGAGTCCTTGGTCCCCCCGAAGGGTACGTGGACATCGGTGCCGGCGGTCGGCGAGTTGACGTGCAGGATCCCGGACTCCAGCTCGCTAGTAAGTCGCGCGACCGCCGGAGACGTCGAACACGCCCGCGGTCGAGAACGTGCACTGCTCGGAGGCGAGGTACTCGATCAGCGCCGCCACCTCGTCGGGCTGTCCCATCCGGCCCATCGGGATCCGGCTGACCATGTACTGGACGTGCTCCTCGCTCATGTCGCCGAGCATCTGACCGTCGATCACCGCGGGGGTCACGCAGTTGACCAGCACGCCGGTCTGGGCCAGATCCTTGCCGATCGACTTGGTCATGGCGATCACCGCCGCCTTGGACGCCGAGTAGGCGCCGGCCATCGGGTTGCCCTCCTTACCGGCGATCGAGGCCACGTTGACGATCCGCCCGTAGCCGCGGGGGACCATCACCCGAGCGGCGGCGCGGTTGGCCCAGAACACGCCGTCGCAGTTGATCGCCAGCACCCTGCGCCACTCCTCGTCGGGCACGTCCACAGTCGCCAGCGAGTCGCCGGTCACGCCGGCGGCGCACACCAGGATGCCCAGCGGGCCCAGCTCCGACTCGGTCCTCGCCACCGCCTGATCGACGTCCGCCGACGCGCGCACGTCGCCGGTCAGCGAAAGCACGCCCTCGACAGCGGACGCCTGCAGGTCGAGCGTCGCCACCCGGGCGCCGCCGGCCTGCAGACGGGCGACGACCGCGCCGCCGATGTCGCCGGCGCCGCCGGTGACCAGCGCCGTGCGACCCTCGAGCTTGGCGCTCATCCGAGCGGCTTGCCGACGAGGCCCCACTGCTTGGGCGGCAGCCCAGTGACCACCACCCACGTCTCGTCGCGGATCTTCTCGGAGGTGCACTCCACGACCGCGTCGGTCACTTTCTCGATCAGCTTTCGGGACGGTCTCGTCGTTGACGTGGCTGTCGACACTAGACGATCTCGCGGCCCGTGGGGCGCATCTCGGAGTCGAGCTCCAGCTGCCAGAAGTAGCGCGTAAACGTCACCCCGGGCCTGAAGTCGCCCACGTGGGGCTCGATCCGCTCGCCGCGGGCGATGCGGACGATCAGCTCGGGGTAGGTCTGGCCGGGCAGGGCGGCGTACAGGTGCGCCGGGCAGGCGCCCCCGAAGCGGGTGTTGACGTCGGTGATGCCCAGGCCGATCTCGGCGTCGCGGAACGCCTGCACGGTGCAGGGCCCCCGGCAGCCCAGCGCCTCCACCACGCGCCGCCCGAGATCTATCAGCTCCTCGTCGGCGATCGTCGTGCCCTTGATCGACTCGCCTCCCCGGGACTCGATCATCGTGCGCGGGATGACGTTCAGGCAGCGGCCGTCGAGATCCGACATGCAGTCCATCGACAACTCGGGGCCCTGCATCGCGCGCTGCAGCATCGCCGGCTCACGGATGTAGGCGGCCAGGAACTCGGCCTCGCGCTCGTCGGCGGCGTGGAAGATCGAGCGGGCGCCCGAGCCCCAGCGCGGCTTGACCATCACCGGGTAGCTGTCCGGAGCCACGCCGGGCAGCACGGTGGGCGGCGAGGGCAGGCCGAGGCGCTCCAGCAGCAGGTGGGTCTCGTATTTGTCGAAAGTAGCCCGGGCGACGTCGCCGTCGGGGACGAAGGCCGGCAGCTGGCCGGCGGTCCGGGCGTAACCGAGGATCTCCAGGTCCAGGTCGGTGAGCGGCACCACCGCCCCCACCCTGAACTCCTCGCACAGCTCCTGCAACGCGGGAACGTACCCCGGATCGTCGAAGCGCGGCACCGAGCGCCGGTGCAGCGCGGCGTACTGGGCAGGCGCCAGCGGGTTGGGATCGGCGGCGATCGTGGTGGCGTGCTGCGCAAACGCCGAGACCAGCGCGAAGCGCTTGCCGACGCCCGTCAGCAGGATGGCTACGTCTGCCTCGGAGGCTGCCATCCGCCCGTCGCTCCCTTGTAGATGCCGCCGCCGCTGAGCACCGAGCGCACCGTCCGCTTGAGAATCTCCAAGTCCAGGGCAAGCGACCGGTGCTCGACGTACCAGAGGTCGAGCTCGATCCGTTCGGGCCACGGCAGCGAGGCGCGGCCGTTGACCTGGGCCCAGCCGGTGATCCCCGGCTTGACGGCCAGGCGGCCGCGCTGGCGCGGCGTGTAGGCGTCGACCTGGCCCTTGAGCGTGGGCCGCGGGCCGACGACCGACATCTCGCCGCGGGCCACGTTCCACAGGTTGGGCAGCTCGTCGAGCGAGGTCCGGCGCAGCAGCCCGCCCAGCCGGGTGATGCGGCTGTCGCCGGCGGCGATCGCCAGGCCTTCGCCCTGGAACTCGGCCCCGGCGACCATCGTGCGCAGCTTGTAGATCTCAAACAGCTCACCATCGCGTCCGACGCGGGTCTGGCGATATATCGGATCGCCCGGCGACTCCAGGCGGACGGCCAGCGCCACCAGCGCCACCAGCGGGGCGCAGAGCACCGAGCCGATCCCGCCCACGAGCAGGTCGAAGGTCCGTCTGACGATGTCCTGCCAGGGCCGCACGGCAACGCACCCTAGCCACCCCGAAGTACTGTTGGCGGCGTGGTCGTCGTGCAGGTCCTGTTCTGGGTTTCGCTGGCCGGGCTGCTGTGGACCCAGGCGATCTACTCGCTGTTCGCCGCCGCCGTGGCGCGGCTGCACCCGCGGCGGGTGCGCAAGGGCGACTTCGCGCCGGCGGTGAGCGTGATCGTGGCCGCCCACGACGAGGAGGACGTGATCGTGGCGCGCCTCCACAACCTGCTCGAGCTTGATTACCCATCGGAGCTGGTGGAGATCGTGGTCGCCTCCGATGCTTCCACCGACCGCACCGACGAGCTCGTCGCCGCGCTCGCCGACGTCCACCCGCGGGTGCGGCTGCTGGCGGGGCCGCGCAGCGGCAAGGTCGCGGCCCAGAACCGAGCGGTGGGGGCCACCACCGGAGAGGTGATCGCCTTCTCGGACGCCAACACCCGCTGGGATCCGGACGCGCTGCGCCAGCTGGTGGCCAACTTCGCCGACCCGGCGGTCGGATACGTATGCGGGCGTCTGGCGCTGGAGCGCGCCGACGGCACCAACCGCGAGGGCGTCTACTGGCGCTTCGAGCTGTGGCAGCGCGCCTCGGAGTCGGCGATGGGCTCGATCACGGCCGGCAACGGCGGCATCTACGCGGTGCGCCGGGCCGACTACATCGAGACCGCCGCGCACATCGGCCACGACCTGGGGCTGCCCTACCGGATGGCGCAGCGGGGACGGCGTGCCGTCTATGACCCGCAGGCGGTCGCCTGGGAGAAGCCCGCGCGCGACTCGGAGGACGAGTTCGCGCGCAAGGTCCGGATGCACGCGCAGGTGTGGCGACACGTCCTCTCGGGCGACATGCTGCGCGGCGGCGGCGCGCTGTACCTGCTGCAGATCGTCTCCCACCGGCTGTTGCGCTACGGCAGCGGCATCCTGCACATCGTGCTGCTGGTCTGCTCGATCGTGCTGGCGGGACACGGGCTCGTCTACGCGATCGTGCTGGGGCTGCAGGTTGCCGGGCTGCTGCTGGCGCTCGCCGGACGGCTGCGCCTACCGGTGCCCGGCGCCGCGCTGGCCTACTACTACCTGCTGGTGACGCTGGCCACGCTCGCCGGCCTCGTGCGCTACGCCCGCGTGGGCGTTCCGGTGGTGTGGGAGCAGGCCGAGGGCACCAGATGAGCACGACCAGGGCGGTCGGCCTCGGCGAAGACTTCGGCTCGCCCTCGGGTGCGTTGATCTCGCGCGCGGATATCCAGACGCCTGTCACTGGCGTCAGCGCTTGTCTTCGGCGATTCAGAGGCATATGATCACGCCGGTGGGGAATCGGGGCCCTGGTAACGAGACCGTGATCGAGTGATTCTGCTCGTTGCACGGCTTGGGCTCGCGGCCGTGTTCGCGGTCGCCGCGGTCGGCAAGCTGCGTGACCGCGCGGGAGCCGCGCGGGCGCTTGGGGACTTCGGTGTCCCGGCGCGGTTGGCCGATCCCGGCGCGATCGCGCTGCCGATCGCAGAGCTCGCAATCGCCGGCCTGCTGGTGGCGACACCGACCGCCCGGGCGGGTGCGATCGCGGCGCTGGCGCTGCTGGGCCTGTTCGTGATCGCGATCGGACGGTCGATCTCCCGTGGCGAGCAGCCTGATTGCAACTGCTTCGGGACCGTTCACTCGGCGCCCGCCGGGTGGACGACGCTGGCCCGCAACCTTGCCTTCGGCGCCGTCGCGGTGGCGATCGTCGCCGCCGGCTCCGGCCGGTCGCTGACCAACGCCCTGGATGGCGCCGACGCCTGGGCCGTCGGCGTCGGTCTCGTGGTCGCGATGCAGCTGCTCCTCAGCTGGCAGCTGTTTCGCCAGAACGGTCGGCTGATCGTCCGGGTGCGAGCGCTCGAGGAGCGACTCGACCTCGATCACTCCGCTGGGAGCGCGCCACATGGGCTCGACCCCGGGGAGGTCGCGCCCGCATTCGAGCTGCCCGACCTCGACGGCCGGCCGCTCACGCTAGACGAGTTGCTGGCACGCGGGCGCACAGCCGCGCTCGTCTTCAGCGATCCCGGCTGCGGAGCCTGCATCGATTTGCTCCCGGCGCTGGCGCGCGCCGAGCGCGAGCGCTCGGATCTGACGATTGCGCTGCTCACAACCGGGGACGCGACGCAGAACCGGATGCGCCTCAACGGCAGCCGGCTGGCCACTGTGCTGCTCCAGGACGAGCATGAGGTCACCACGGCCTACGCGGTCAAGGCGACGCCGGCCGCCGTCCTGGTCGATCCAGGTGGGCGGATCGCAAGCCCGCTTGCCGTCGGAGGTCCCCGAATCGAGGAGCTGCTGTTGACCCCCTCGCCCGCACCGGCCGAGCTTGAGATCGTGAGCGTGGCAGCTCGATGAGCGACCGAGACAAGGCCAACGTTCGCCGCGCGCTCAGTTCCCGCGACGCCGACATCAACGATGCGTTCCAGCGTCTGTACGCGGCCTTCAGCTATTCCGACGCCGCCTCGATGCCCCCGGAGAACCAGCTCGCGGCCGCGGCGAAGTCGTTGCGCGACGACTACAGCGCTGTGTCCAAAGCCGTCGCCAAGGCCGGGACTCGGGTTCCGGGCAGCGGCAGGCTGGCCGACGGGCTGGCCGAGTACAGCGCCGCCTACGGCAAGCTCGCCCGTGGGCTGCAAACCAGCAACGAGGGATCCGGAAACACCGCCTTCGACCAGATGGAGGCTCTGCTTCAGAGCGCCGAGCAGAAGGTCTCGAGCGCCCTCGGCAGGCTGAGACTCTAGGAGGGATCATGGAGCACTGGTTCGATCGGCTGGCCGCCGCCCCGTTCACCCGCCGCACCGCCCTGAAGACCGCCGGGGCCGGCCTCGCCGCGCTCAGCGTGCCCGGGCTCTGGCCCGGGCGTTCGGTCGCCAGCGCGACCGAGCCGTGCTACCCGTACTGCCTCAACGCAGCGTTCGCGCACCCCTTCGAGCTCGCGCAGACCGTCTGCCACGACCTGCGAAACCAGGCGAAGGGCAAGGGGCCGAAGTCAACGGCCTCGCGCCTGGCGCAGGCCTGCACCGCCAAGGCGCTCGCCGATTACAAGCGCGGCAAGCTCAAGTGCGGCCAACCAGAGTGCGGCGACCCCCAGACCTACCCGGTCGGCGACCCGAGCGGCTTCGCGCCGACCCTCGGCGGCTGCCCTCCAGGGACGACCGGCTGCATCCAGGGCGACTGCTGCTGCGCGACCGGCTCAGCTTGCTGCCCATGCTCCTCCACCGGCACGGGCTGCATCTGCTGCGTCACCGAGGTCCAGTGCTCCGACTGCTGCCCCGGCGGCTGAACCCGCCAGCCGCCCTCCATGAGGGGGCCGCGCTGCGCGGCCCCCTCAATTCGCAGGTCCTCGAAGCGGGCAGCTCCGCCGTCAGTTGATAGTGGCGTAGAACGGCACCGTCGGCGTGAACGCCCCGCCGCTGACCGTTGTGATCAGGACGTTGCTGCCAGCCGGGCAGCTCGACGCTATCACTGACGGGGTGACCGTTCCGGCGACGCTCGTGGTCAGGGGGTTTGCGCCCGAGTTGTCGATCATGGCGACCGCATTGTGCGGCGTTCCCGAGGTGACCTTCAGGCATGTGCTTAGCCCGTCCGTGGTGAGCCCGGTCACCGTCACGTTCTTCGAGTTCGCCGCGTCTAGCGTTACACCCGTCGCATGAGCGTACGCCAGCGCGCTGCCCGCTGGGCCCGCTGGGCCCGCTGGGCCCGCTGCACCCGCGGCGCCCGCGGCGCCCGCGGCGCCCGCGGCGCCCTTGAAACCCCGGGGGCCCCTGAAACCCCTGAACCCCCGAGGGCCCTTGTTCGTGTTCGCGGCCTTCGCGCTCGCGTTGCCGGGCTTCGGGGACTGGGTCGCCGCGTAGCCCGTGCTGCCCAGCGCGATGAACAGCGCGAGCAGCGCGACTCCAAGCGCCGGTGATGGACGATGGATGAAGCGATGCATCTGCAACCTCCTGATTGTGGTTCTGACCGAGTCGGTCAGCTGTTGGAGCCGGGTTGGCCCGGCGTTCCCCTCGGGCTCACCGACCGGATGGTTCCATAACTCGTGTCGATCTGCTGTGGGTGTGGAGCCTTTGGAAGTGGTCGCGAACACCGCGGCCGTAGCCGCTCGGGCGGGCCGTGTAGTAGCCGGCCGGCTGGCCGTTGATCGGCGCGCTGGCGTCATCGAGGAGTGCGTTCGAGCATCCACCGTAGTCCTGGACCGTGTTCCACGTCCAGGCGAGATAGGACTGGTTGATCGAATCCATGATCCCCATCAGCTTGCGGCTGTAGGCCGATGTGCAGTGAGTGTCGCCGAAGCCTCCGACGATCACCGCATGGTGGCGAGCAAACGTGCGCAGCTCGGCCTGATGGCTGACGACGAAGTCGCTGTAGTCGAAACTACTCACGTCGGCGGCGAGCTGGTGGGCCGGATCGTGCGGCAGGTAGCGATTCCAGCCGCTCAAGTCCCCGGCGAAGCCCGGGCCCGAGAGGATGATCGGCTGTCGCGCGCCGGCCGCACGGATCGTGTCGACGATCGTCTGGTTGCCCGCTGTGCTGTAGGCGCCGTACCGACTCGTTCCGTTCGGGGCGTCGTTGGCCGTACAGCCACGCAACAGGCACCCCCAGCTGACGTCATGGGGCTCGTCAAAGGTGTGAAAGAGAACCATGTTGTTCGGCTTGAAGGTCGCCGCCAGCGAGGCCCAGAAGGCCACGGAATGGTCGCTGTCGGCCATCGGGACCTCGTCCGTGCTGCTCGGATCCGACCCGTAGGCGTGGTCACCGGGCGCCGCTCCGGAGAGACGAAGCACGACATAGATGCCGAAATGGTTCAGCCGCTCGACGTACCGAACGATCGCAGCGCGGTACCGCGCCCCCGTGAACTGGGGGTTCAACCCGGCGTAGCCACCCAGCCAGCAAGCCTCGTTGAGCGGCAGCGCGACCGCATTGACGTCCCAACTCAGCATCGCGCGGATCGAGCGGTCATCGGCCGGGCCCTGAAAGACGCCGTAGCCGAACCCACCTCCGGCGACAGGACCGGCGCAAGCGTATTCCGTGCCAGAACGATTGACCCCAATGAGACGTAACGCCTGCCCACCAACGCCAACGAAACGATTGCCGCTGATGTGAACGACCCCGCCGCTTCGCGCGGGAGCCGCCGCAGCCTGCCAGCCGACCGCGACCACACAAACCACACCCAGCGCGAGCCTGACGATGCTCGTTTTCAATCGCAAGCGACCCGTTACCCGATGCTGCGAGCGGACCCGGAAGCTCGTGCTCGCCGCGTGGCCTCGTGCCGCCGAGACCACCCGCGAGGGGATCTGTCCGCTCGGGCGCAAAGCTCTCATCGCTACGAGTATCTCCCTTTGATGCCGTGCTCGCCTCAGGGACGCACCCTGAACTTCGCTGGCCAGACCGAAAGCAGGTCCGTTGGGGTCAGCAGCTTACATCATGGCCGACGGCGCTCCGCTGCTGCGCGCCGAGGTTGAGCGCCGTCAGGCGAGCGGGCCGGCGCTCACGACCGCTTCGTAGAGCTTGAGCGTCGCCCGCGCCGCCGTGTCCCATGAATACGGGCCCTCGGCCGCAGCACGGGCCGCCGCCCCCAAGCGGGCGCGCGCCTCGGGGTCGCTGAGCAGCTCGGCCAGCGCGGCGTGCAGCGCGGCTGGATCGTCGGGCGCCACCAGCCGACCGGCACCCGTGGCTGCAACCTCCGGGAAGCCCCCGACGTCGGAGAGCACCACCGGCTTGCCGAACGCCAGCGCGGTGGCCAGCACGCCGGACTGATCAAAGCGCTCGGTGCGCGAGTAGGGCAGCACGACCAGATCGGCGCGCGCGAAGTACGCCGGCACCTCGGCCTCGGCGACGAACCGGTCGACAAAGCGCACCGACGGCGGCGCGATCGCCCGCAGCGGCGCGAGGTCCATCATCGCGCGACCGACAATCCACAGCTCGGCGCCCTCGAGTCCCCGCCACGCCCGCAGCAGCGGCTCGATGCCCTTGTACGGGCGCAGCAGACCGAAGAACAGGACCACGGGGCCCGACACGCCCGACAGCTCGTGACCCAGCGGCGCCGCCGGCCGGTGGGCGACGTGCTGGAACGCCCCGTGATGGATCACGTGCACCTTGGCAGGAGGGAGTCCAAGCCGCTCGGTCAGCTGGCGGCGCCCGTACTCGGAGTGCACGACGACCGCGTCGACGCGGTGCAGCAGACGTCGCTGGGCGGCGAGCTGGCCGGGCCGCGGCTCGCGGGGCAGCAGGTCGTGGGCGGTCAGCACCAGCGGCCGGTCGGGCGCCAAGCGGTCGTCGACCCACGGCATCCCCAGCCACTGGAAGTGGACGACATCGGCTCCGGCCGCGATGCGGCGGTAGCGCAGCATGTCGGGGACATGGGAGAGGAGCTTGGTGGCCCGGCGCAGCCGTGAGCCGGCGGCCCCCCGGGCGTGGGCGTAGAACAGCTCGCGCACCGCGTAGCCCTCGGCCGCCGGAACCTCGCCGTAGGCAAAGCGGCTGGTGACCAGCTCCACCTCGGCGCCGGCTCGGGCCAGGGCCGCGCACAGCGCGTGGTCATAGGGCGGCGTGAACGCCGGCGGGTCGACGACGGAGACGCGCATCACGGATCCAGTTCACGACCGGCCAGCGCTGCCAGCCGGGCGGCCACGGCGCGCGTGTCGGCGCCGCCGAACGCGTGCACGCGGGCGTCCCGGTCTCGCTGCAGGCGGACGACGGCGGGGGCCAGCGCGGGCAGGCGGGGACTCCCGGCCGCCCGGCGCCAGATGTCGGCCAGGCAGCGCAGCGGGTGACGGTTCACCAGGCGCATGAGCGCGACGGCGCGGGCCACGGCACCGTCGTCCTCGCGGTAGTCGATCGTCAGCTGCCGGGCGGCGGAGCGCTCCACGGCCTCCGGCCGCGCCGCCGCCTCGACGCGCGCGCCGGACAGGGTGAGCGCGTAGTCGGCCCGAGGATCGCCGCTCGCCGGAAAGCGATCGGCGACCAACACCACCCGCGTCGAGACACGGTCTCCATCCGCCCCGCGGCGCGGCCGGTTGGAGAGCCCGAACCCGGCCAGCTCCTCGACGCCCAGCAGCACGTCGAGCGCCACGTAGCCGGCGCGGCGCCCCCGTCCCTCCGCGGGCGGAGCCGAGGATGTCGCGGATACCGGCCCGCCCACCCTCGCTGCCGGTGACCGGCGACTGAGAAGCCGGGTGGCCGCGCGCGTCAGCGCCGGCTGGGGCTCGAAGCCGTCGTAGCGGCGGGCCAGCCAGGCGCGCCCCGCCGCGTAGCCGCGCCACTGGCGCCGCAGCGCGCGCACGGTCGTCCGGTAGCGGTGCGTTACCGCCGCCTGCGGTCGGCCCTCCAGCTGCCACCCGGCCCGCTGCAGCCGCCAGCTGAAGTCGGTGTCCTCGGCCGCTCGCACGCCTTCGAAGAACCCGCCGACCTGCTCGAACGCGCTCCGGCGGACGAGCAGGTTGGCGGCCACCGCCCTCGGCATGAAGGGATGGCTCAGGTGCGAGTCCTGGTTGAGAAAGCTCTTGGCGGCGCCGTAGCCTGCCGCCAGACCGTCCGGTCCGGGGGCCGGGCCGACGGCCCCCGCCAACGCGCCCACGCCAGGCGCGATCTCCGCGTCGAAGTAGCGGTCCAGCAGGTCCGGCGGGGCCTGGCAGTCGGCGTCGAGGAACAGTATCCAGTCGCGGGTGGCGCGCTCGGCACCGGTGTTGCGCGCATACGCGGGCGAGTGCTCAGCGGTCGTGGTCACGATCTGCACGGCATCGGCGGGCGGCGCCGTGCCGCGGTTGTCGACGAGGATCAACTCGTCGTCGGGTCCGGCGGTGAGGCCCTGCAGCACGTCGAGAGCGACGCGGGCCGCCGCCGGGGAGCCGGCGAACGGCATCACCACGCTGACGGGTGGTCGGCTCACGGGCTGCCGTCCTCCGGAGGCGGGGCGCCCGAACGGCGCAGGCGGGCGACCAGGCGGCGGGCCTGGCGTAGCTCGGCTTCGTGAACGAAGCCGGTGACGAGCAGCGCCGGGCCGATCGCCGCCAGCACGACCACCCGCAGGAGCAGCCCGACCGCCCCGTGGGTCGGCAGGAGCAGGTCGCCGGCGACCGTCAGGCCGCCCATCACCACCACCAGCCGAGCCAGCCGCAGCCACTCGAACTGGACCGCGAACTGGCGTCGCGTCAACAGATGCATGAACCCCAGCATGACCACATACGCGCCGCACAGGGCGATTCCCGCGCCCGCGAGGCCGAACGGCGGCACCAGCACCAGCAGCAGGATGACGTTGGCCGCCAGACCGGCGAGCGCGGCCGGGAAGTTGCGCGTGGTCACGTGGGCCCGGCCCGCGATCGTCAGGAACACCACCCACAGCCCGTACAGCGCCCAACCGAGCGCCACCCAGGGGAGTGCCCGGTTGGCTCCCAGGAAGGCAGGCGTGGTCAACAGCCGCAGGATCCAGCGACCCAGCAGCGTCAGCCCCGCCACCGCCCAGCCGGAGATCAGCAGGTAGTAGGTGGTCACGAGGCCGTAGAGCCTCGAGGCCTCGACGTCGTCGGTGACCGAGTAGGCCAGCGGTGGCCACGCGTACTGAAAGCCCCGCACGAGGAAGGCGATCCCGCCGGCGAGCTTGATCGCGATCGAGTACAGGCCCGCCACACGCGGGCTGCGCTCGTGGAAGAGGTAGTAGCGGTCGACGATGCTCAGCAGGTACACGGAGGCCTCGGCCGGCACGGTGGGCAACCCGAAGCGCAGCAGCGCG
>JADGPO010000191.1 GCA_017882405.1 Solirubrobacteraceae bacterium
GCCGCAGCGGCGTGCGCTCGATCGGCTCGGCGAGGAGCATCTCCTTGGTGAAGATGAGGTCCGAGCGGGTGTAGTCCGACATCTCGTAGTCGTGGCCCATGGTGATCGCGTCGAACGGGCACGCGACCTCGCAGTAGCCGCAGAAGATGCAACGACTCAAGTTGATCTCATAGACGGCGGCGTAGCGCTCGCCCGCCGAGATGCGGTGCTCCGGGGTGTTCTCGGCCGCCACCACGCGGATACAGTCGGCCGGGCAGGCGGCCGCGCACAGCGAGCAGCCGACGCACTTCTCCAGGCCGGTGTCCTCGAAGCGGTGAAGCTTGTGGCGCCCGCGGAAGCGCGGATACACCGGCGTCTTCTCCTCGGGGTACTGGATCGTCGACGGTCCCTCGACGATCCGCGCGAACGTGGTCTTCAACCCGCGCAGGGTCTCGCCGAACACGCGGTAGGCACCCCTCACGGGGCCGCCGCCCGGAGCCCGGATCACCTCGATCACATCGGCGCTGGGGTTATAGGGGGTCATGGGTCACCTCCGGGCGTCATCCGACGACGATGATCGCGGTCACGAGCAGGTTCAGGGTGGCCAGCGGCAGCAGGATCTTCCACCCGAGGGACATCAGCTGGTCGTAGCGCAGCCGCGGCAGCGTGGCGCGCACCCAGACGAAGAACGTGAGGATCAGCATCATCTTGCCCAGCACGATGAACGGGTCGACCCAGCCGGGGGGATGGATCCCGAACGGCAGCAGCCATCCGCCGAGGAACAGCGTCACCGCGATTCCGGAGACCACGATCATGTTGGCGTACTCGGCGAACAGGTAGGCCACGAACGCTGTCCCGCCGTACTCGGTGAAGTAACCGCCGACCAGCTCGGTTTCGGCCTCCACCAGGTCGAAGGGGGCGCGGTTGGTCTCCGCGAAGGAGGCCGTAATGAAGATCAGAAAGCCCACGAACTGGGGGATGAAGTACCACATACCCTCCTGCGCGTGAACGATGCCGGTGAGCGAGAGCGTGCCCGCGGTGATGATCACGCCGACGAGCGCCAGCCCCTGGGAGACCTCGTAGGAGATCAGCTGGGCGGCGCCTCGCATCGCGCCCAGGAACGAGTACTTGGACCCCGAGGCCCAGCCGCCGAGCAAGATCCCGTAAAACGAGATCCCGCCGAAGGCGAACACATACAGCGGACCCACCGACACGTCGATCCCGTACAGCCCGACCCGCTGGCCGAAGACGTGCTGCACGTCGCCGAACGGGACCAGCGCCAGCGAGGCGATCGCCGTGAGGATCGCGATCATCGGCGCGATCCGGAACAGGGACCCCACCGACGTCGTCGGCCTAAACGGCTCCTTGACGGCAAACTTGACGATCTCGGCCAGCGGCTGCATCAGTCCGAACGGGCCGACGCGGTTGGGCCCGTAGCGGCCCTGGAAGCGGCCCAGCAGCTTGCGCTCGTAGATGATGATGATCGGCAGGATCGCGAAGATCACGCCGAAGATCACCAGCGCCTTGACGATCTGCACCCACCAGGGCTCGAAGTAGTTGACCAGCGCGAAGACGCTCATACCTTGCGCACCTCGATCAACGGCTCGGAGAGCGTGTTGGCCGAAGCGACGGGGATCCCCTCGGCGAGGAACGCGGTGCCCGGCAGGACCCCGGTGCGCACGATCGCAGTCGCGGCCAGCTGTGTCCCATTCTGAGCGACCAGCACGTGGTCGCCGTGGCCGATCCCCAGGCGCCGCGCGTCCTCGGGCGAGAGCTCCACCTGCTGGTGGGGCGTCAGGTACTTGAGCGCGGGCGAGACCTCGACCTCGGGCGAAGCCCAGATCGGCCGGTAGGTGCCCAGGCGCAGCGCTCCGTTGGAGGGCGCGGGCGAGTCGGTGTGCTCCACGGTGGGCAGGGCGATCGAGATCTCGTCATCCACCGTAAGCGCCCGGGCCCCCGGCCACTCGGGCCAGCGGATGCCGTGACCGGCGATCTCCTCCAGCGTGATCCCCTCGTAGACGGGCACGGCCGCCACCAGCTGCTCGAACACGGCGGCGCTGGTGGGGAAGTCCAGCGCCAGGCCGCAGCGCGCGGCCAGCTCGGTCAGCACCGCCCAGCCGGGCTTCACCTCACCGGGATGGGCGATCGCGATCCGCAGCCGCTGCAGGCGCCCGTCCGGGTGGGTGACGGTGCCGTCCTTCTCGGCGTGCGACTCGGCCGGGAAGATCACTGTCGCGTGCTCGCGCAGGCCCTCGGTGAGCACCGAGGCGTGGGCCACCACCACGGCCGCGGAGTGCAACGCCCGCTCCCACAGCGCCCGCTCGGGCTCGTCGCGGATCGGGTCGGTCTGCCACAGATACAGCGCCGTCAACTCGCCGGCCGCGGCGGCCGCGCCGATCTCGGCGGTGCTGCGGCCGGGGAACTCGAGGCCCGCGTAGCCGGGGCCCGCGTCGGGAACGACGCCGGCCTCCCGCAGGCCGCGGCCGTTGGACCCCGTGGGGATCATCAGCAGTCCGGCGCCTGAGTGGTCCTCCAGCTCCAGCTCCTGGGCGATCCGCAGCAGCCGCGCGGCGGCGGTCTGGCCGATCCGCTCGCTCCAGACGATCACCACGTCCTTGCCGCCGTCGCGCAGCAGGCCGGTGAGCGCAGCGATCTCCTTGCTGGACGCCTCCCCGCCACGCAGCAGCCGCTCGATGCCGGCCAGCAGCTCGTGCTCGTCGCCGGGGGCGCAGCGGACCACCTGCTCGGCGTTGCGGTCCAGCGTGCTCGGGCGCGAGCTGGCGATCGCGAGCTTCACCCCGTGGCGACGCACGCCCTTGCGGATCCGCAGGTCCAGGATCGGCGCGTCGTCGACCGGCTCGCAGCCGACCAGCAGAACCGTGTGCGCGAACTCCAGATCGGTGACCCTGGCCTGCAGGCTCGGGGCCGCCAGCGCCCGGCCGAGCGAAGCGCTCACGCCGGAGGCGCCCCGGGAGTCGATGTCGTTGGAGTCCAGGCCGTCGCGCAGCAGACGCTGCAGGATGAAGCCCTCCTCGTTGGAGGCCTGGCCGCCGACCAGGGCGCCGATCCGGCCCTTGTGCTTTGCGATCACGGTGGCCGCCTCCAGCGCGCGCTCCCACGAGACCTCGCGCAGCTCGCCGCCGTCGCGGACCAGAGGCCGGGTGATGCGCTCGTCGACGTGGATCGCCTGGTAGGCGAAGCGGCCCTTGTCGCACAGCCAGCCGTCGTCCACCTCGGGGTTCTCGCGGGCCAGCACCCGGAGCACGCGCTCGTCGCGCACGGTGAAGGTCACGTTGCACTGCGACGGGCACAGGGTGCAGATGCCCGCGCCGTCCTCGATGTCCCACGGCCGCGCGCGGAAGCGATACGGCTGCGAGGTCAGTGCGCCCACCGGGCACAGCTCGATGATGTTGCCGCTGAACGGGGCCACGTAGGGATGCCCGTCGTGGGTGGCCACGAACGAATGCGCACCGCGCTCGGCGAAGATCAGCTGGTAGTCCTCGGCGATCTCCTGGGAGAAGCGCACGCAGCGGTAGCAGAGGATGCAGCGCTCGCGGTCGATCGCCACCAGCGGGGACAGGGCCAGCGGCTTCTGGAAGTGGCGCTTGGGCTCGATGAAGCGCGACCGGCCCAGGCCCCAGCCGAAGGTGATGTCCTGCAACGGGCACTCGCCGCCCTTGTCGCAGACCGGGCAGTCGAGCGGGTGGTTGACGAGCAGGAACTCGACCAC
>JADGPO010000006.1 GCA_017882405.1 Solirubrobacteraceae bacterium
CCCGTTCTTCCAGGGCTCCAGCGTGCGAACCCCGAAGTCGTCGGGGTCGACGCCGAACGCGTTGATCGTCGCCGGTGACCAGGAGACTCCGTCGCAGCTCTTCCAGAGATCAAAGCCGAATCCGGGCTTCAGGACGGAGTCGACCGCCCCCGACCACTGATGGGCCCAGCTCTTGGTGTCCTGGAGCAGCCAACTCCAATCAAGCGACCCCACGTACAGCGCTCCGCCCGCGTCGGTCATGCGCCACAGATGCGAGTTGAAGGAGTTGCCGAAGCCGGCGGGGAGGCCGCTGATCGGGTAGCGCATGTTCCCGTCGGGCCCGCGCCGGGGATCTCCGGTGACCACGTCCCACTGGTCGTCGTGGCCGATGCGGATGAGCTCGGCCGCCGGCAGCCCCTTCAGCGAGGTGCTGTACCAGCTGACGGCGCCGACGTACAGGTGCCCGCGGAACGGGTGCATCGAGACGACGGACACCATCTCAGTTCCCATCCCAGCGCCGTCGGTGACCACGGGTTTGAACCGATAGGGCGCATGTCGCGGCACGCTTGTCGACGGCGTCTTGTACACGCCGTAACCGGTGGCGAAGCTGCCTGTACCGACCCACAGGTGGCCGTCGAACTTGCTCATCTCGAAGACGTGCATGTTGGCCGGAGTCACCTGTGTGAACTGCCCCTTGGCGGCGAAGGGATGGTTGATGACGAAGACAGCGCCATCGCCGGTGAGGGCCGTCGACCCGAGGACGTAGAGGTGCCGATGCCAGACCTGGAGTCCCCGGAAGCCAACGGGTCGCCGGTCGACGTAGCCATCGTTGCGGTGGACGACGAGCGGAACCGCGATGTTGTGGAAATGCGTGCCGTCGGAGGTGCGCAGCAGGCGTGGCGGGTGGCTCTGCGCCAGCGCGGGGATGTACTCGTCAGCCGTCACGCCGCTGACGAAGAGCGCCTGACGGCCGTGGCTATCGCGCGCCACGACCATGCCGCGGTAGGCGATGTCGCGGGCGACGAACTTCCCCCGGGCCTGGGGGTTGGGAATGTCGGCCGGTGCGCGGTAGACCATCCGCCAGCGTCCCGTGCTCGGCGTGTACTGCCAGATCTGCGCCCGCAGGTCGAGGTCGTATTTGTTGCGGGCGCAGTGCACACCCGGCGCGGGATTGGTCTTGTAGAAGGTCGTGAACGAGAAGTAGAACTGGCTCGTCGCGTTCTCCACGCACATCACGTCGCGGCCGGTGCCCACGTAGAGCTTGCCCTTGAACCACGCCATCGCCCAGGCATAGCTGTTCTGGTAATCGCCGAAGCCGTGCTGGGCGATCGACGTGATCGATCCGGGGCCCGACCCGGTCGGCCCATCGCTCGATGCGGCCGGCGCCCCGGCTGGGACGAGAACAGCGCCCGCCGCGAGCATCACCGCTGCCAAGAGCCGTATCCGCGACGCAAGTCCTGTCATGACCCCGTCTTCCCGACGCCCGTGCCGGGCGTCGCCGCCGCTCGCGTGTCGTCCGCAAGCCCGGCGATTAGGTCCGCGGCGCCCGCCGGACCCGGGGCGCCGGCGAGGAGCTCCGCTGCCCGCAGCGCGCTCCGGCGGTACCGGGGATCGCCCAGCACCTCGTCGACCGCGGCACGAAGGGTCTCCGCCGTGCAGCGTCGCGGTGACAGCTGCACGCCGACGCCGGCGGCCACCACCCGCCGGGCGTTGGCCGGCTTGTCCCACCCGGTCGGGACGACGACGAGCGGCACACCTGATCGCAGCGCCGCGATGACGGTGCCCATGCCCCCGGTGGTGACGATTGCCGCGCACCGGGGCAGGAGCACATCATGGCTCAGCCATTGCGCGACGTGGACGTTGCGCGCGCGCGGCGTGGTGTCGGCTGCCTGTGCTCCGGGCTCCCGGCCGGTGGTGATCAGCACCTCCATCGGCGCGTCGCCGAGTCCCTCCGCCGCCGTCTGCAGCAGCGAGCGCTCCGCGAATCGGGAGGTCCCCTCCGTCACATGAACCCACGGGCGGTCGCCGGGCAGTTGGTCGAGCCACTCGGTCGTACCCGGCGAATCCGGAGGATGCCACTGGCAGGCACCGACGTAGCGGACGTGCCGGGGCAGATCCTCGCGCTCGCCGTCGAGCTCGGGCACGCTGAGCACAAGGCACAGCGGGAGCCGGCCGAAGTACTCGCTCACCGAGCATCCCATCGGACCGAGGCCGTGCCGGGCGCGGATCGCGTCGAGGCGCCGGCGCAGTGCAATCGTGACCAGGCGCTGCGTCCGGGCGGCGATCCGGCCGGCCGGCGAGTCGGCGGCTTCGGGCATCGGGGCGCCGATCAGCGGTGACACGAGGCCGACGGGGACCGGTCCGAGCTCAGACAGGACGAGCAGCGGCCCCCACATCGAGGCCTCGGCTCCGATGACGTCAGGGCCCCATGTGGCGACGATGTCCTGCAGGTCGGCCACCTGGTCCGGGATCGAGTCGACCATCCACGCGCGGGCCTCGCGCATCAGCTGGAGCATGTGCCGGCGGCCGCCGGTTCCGCGGTCGCGTCCGTGCACTCGCTCCCATGTCCGCGTAACCCGCCGGAAGGGCAGGAGCTCGAAACCCTGATCCTCGATCAGCTCGCGCCGCGACTCGTCGGTGTAGAACGCTACCTCCGCACCGCGTTCGCGCAGGGCGATCGCCATGCTCATCTGGGGAAAGATGTGTCCCTCGAACGGCCAGCATGCGAACACAACGCGGGGCGTCATGACGACCTCTCCTCTGGACGGGCCCGCGCGCGGACCGTGAGGTGGTAGGCGAGAGGCCCAAAGGGAAATGGATCCTCCGCCAGATACGCGAGGAGGTAGAGCCAGGCGAGCGCTTGGCGGGTACGAGGCGCTCGGTCGGCGGCACGGATCAGCAGCCGGACGATCTGGATGATCTCGGCAACTCCGAGCCCGGTGCGCGTCACGCGTTCGACGCCGAACCAGGGACCGAGCAACCGCTCGAGTTCACCCTTGGCGAAGTGCCGGTGGCCGGCACCGCCTGACTCGGTCGCCGCCTCGAGCGCCGGCCACGAGGGACGGCGCCCGCGCAGCGACGCGTACACGTTGAGAGCGTCCAGACGACTGAACAGACCGCGGTGCGGCACGCTCAATACGAGCACTCCCTCGGGGCGGAGCACGCGATGGGCTTCGGCCAGCGCCCGCGCAGGCTCGGCCAGGTGCTCGACGACGTCGAGCAGCAGCACCGCGTCCACGGAGTCGTCGGCGATCGGCAACGCTGTCGCGTCCCCCTCCAGGATCGTCAGCCACGGAAACCGTGTCCAGGCCTCCGCGAGATGATGCGGATCGCTTTCGATGCCGACGACGCGGCTCGAGGGGCGAGCCACAGCCACTCCAGCCGTGCCGTAGCCCGTCGAGCAGCCCACGTCGAGCACCCGGCGCGCGTCGCTGGGCAACCAGCGCTGGGCTCGGCCGGTCCGGCCGACGTATGAGGCCAGGCGCCGGCGCCCGGGACGGTCGCTCGACACGGGGATCGTGAACGGGTCGACCGACGGCGCATCCGCCACGGGTCGCTGGGCCTGCTCGTGCTGGAGTTGCGTCACGTCAGCCTCCCTGGAGGGCGGGTGCTGCAGTTGGGGTTGGCCTCGGAGCGAGCGCGCCGATCAGCTCGGCGGCGCCGGCAGGTCCCGGTGCCGCAGCCAGCCGCGCGGCGAGCTCGGCGGCGCGCTGTCGGAAGCCGGGATCGCCCAGAACCCGCTGGACCGCGCCGCGCAATCGCTCGGGTGTGCAGCGGCGGGGGGCCAGGGTCACGGCGACACCGGCCCGCTCCAGGCGGCTGGCGTTGGCCGGCTTGTCCCACCCGGTCGGCACGACGACGAGAGGTACCCCGGCCTGCAGCGCGGCGATGATCGTCTGCGCGCCGCCGGTCGTGACGACCGCCCGGGTGCGCGGCAGCAGCGTGCTGTGGCTGAGCCACGGCGCGACGTGGATGTTCGCCGCCCTCGTCAGGCCGAGCTCGCTCGGGGCCCGGTCGCGCCCGGTCGTGAGGATCGCCTGCAGCGGAAGACCGGCGAGACCGCTCGCGGCCGCGCTCAGGAGGAAGGGATCACCGTGGTGGGAGGTGCCCTCGGTGACGTGTACCCATGGGTCCGCGGCCGGGACTGTCTCAAGCCACTCGGCGGTCGCTGTCGTATCCGGTGGATGCCACACGAGCGGGCCGACGTAGCGCACCGCGGGCGGCAGGTCCCACCGGTCGAGATCGAGCTGGGGCAGGCTGCCGACAAGGTAGAGGGGGAGGCGAGCCATGTAGCTGTTGACGGGCTCGCCAAGCGGCGCCAGACCGTAGGTGCTGCGCACCGCATCGAGCCGCCGGCGGGTGCCACGGCCGAGGAGGTCGACGAGGCGGGTGAGCCCCTTCGCCAGCACCCGTTCGCCTGTCGTGGAGGGCGTGCCGAGCCGCGAACCGGGGACCGGTGCGTCCGGGCCGGGGATCGGCGCATAGATGAGCGTCGAGAAGTACACGACGGGCACTTCCACGAGTTCGCGCAGCACGAGGCTCGGGCCCCACATCGCGCCGTCGGTGACGATCACGTCGGGATGCCACCGCTCGACGACCCGCTGCAGGTCCTCGACCTGCGCGGGGATCGAATCGACCAGCCACTCGCGAAACGCCGCGCGCTGCAGGCGCAGGGGCGGTCTCCGGCCGTGGAACGTCCGCTCGCGCTCGTGCACTCGCTCCCAGGCGCCCTCGGTGCGGGCGAACGGGAAGGACTGCACGCTCTGCTCGGAGAGGGTGGATTCCCAGCGCCGGCCGGTGGAGAAGGCCACGGCGTCGCCGCGCGCAGCGGCGGCGCGGGCGATGCTGAGCAAGGGGAGGACGTGGCCCTCGAACGGCCAGCTGGTGAAGAGGATTCGCGGGGTCATCGCACTTCCTCCAGGCGGCGGGCGCGAACGGTCAGCGTGTAGCCGAGCGGCCCCCACGGGACGAGGTCGTCGAGCAGGTAGACGACGAGATGGAGCAGCCGAGCGCCGTCGGCAATGCGTAACCGCCGGCGCGGCACGCGGATGAGGAGCGCGGCGAGGTAGACGAGTTCCTCCAGCCCCAGGCCGGTCCGGGCGACACGCTCGACGCGGAAGCCGGGACCGAGCAGGCGCGCGAGCTCATCGAGTGAGAAATGGCGGTGGATGCCGCCGGCCGACCCGGTCGCTGGCTCAAGCGGCGGCCAGGACGGGCGCCGGCGGCGCAGAGCCGCGTAGCGGTTGAGGGCGTCGAGGCCCTGTAGAGGGCCGGCGTGGGGGACACTGACGATCAGCACCCCGCCGGGCGCCAGCACGCGCTGGGCCTCGGCGAGCGCCCGCTCAGGCTCGGCGATGTGCTCGATGACGTCGAGGAGGAGCACGGCGTCGGCGCACCCATCGGCGATGGGCAGTGCGGTTGCGTCGGCGGCGATAATCGGCAGCCAGGGATACTGCTCACGGGCCCTGGCGAGGTGCTCGGGGTCCTGCTCCACACCGACGATGACACGACCCGCCGGACCGGATGCTCCGATCGCGGCCGAGCCGTAGCCGAAGGCGCAGCCCACGTCGAGGACGCGCAGCGAGTCGGCGGGTAGCCATCGACGGCTGCGTCCCCAGCGCCCGGCGTAGGACAGCACGCGCAGGCGGTCGGCCGGCCGCGCCGCGGACGCGGACGCGGCGGCGAACGGATCAGGTCGCGGCGCGGCGGTGAGCGCCGGATCGAGCGTGGTCATCGCGAGGCTCCGGTGGCAGTGGGAGACCGAGTCGGGACGGGGGCGTTCGACGTTGCGGCGAGACGCTCGAGCAGCTCGGCCGCGCCCACCGGACCGGGTGCGGCCTCCAGGAGCCCGGCCAGGTGGCGGGCGGCGGTGCGGTACGCGGGGTCGTAAAGGACCGTCCGGACCGCGGCGCGCAGCGTCTCGGGAGTGCAGGCGCGCCCCGAGAGCCGTACGCCGGCGCCCGCTTCGGTCACCCGCCGAGCATTGTCGGGCTTGTCCCACGTCGTCGGCACCACCACCGCCGGCACGCCCGCATCCATCGCGGCGAGCAGCGTCGCCTTCCCGCCGACCGTCACCAGCGCCGAGCAGTGGGGCAACAGCTCGCCGTGGCTGAGCCACCGCGCGATGTGGATGTTCGGGGCCTGCGCGGCCGTGCTGAGGTAGCTGAGGTCGCGGTCAGAGCCGGTGGTGAGGATGACTTCGACCGGAGCGTCCGCCAGCGCCTCCACCGCCATCCGCAGCAGGAACGGATCGCCCGAGGCAAGC
Source organism: Solirubrobacteraceae bacterium (assembly GCA_017882405.1). The sequence goes on from JADGPO010000006.1 coordinate 6,245, forward strand.
GTGCTCTCGGCAACCGCCACCCATGGGCGCCTGCGCGGGATGCTCTGCAGCCACTCGGCCGTGGCCTCCCCCTCCGGATACCAGATGCAGTTGCCGACGTAGTGCACGCTGCTCGGGAGGTCGGCGCGGCCGTAGTCGAGCTCACGGATGTTGCCGACGAGATACAGCGGCATCCGTGCGGTGAGACGGTTGACTGATTCGCCCAGCGGCCCGAGGCCGTAATCGGCGCGGATCTCGTCGAGGCGGTGGCGCAGCGGCCGACCGGCGGCTTCGGTCGCCGCGGCGAGGATAGACGCGACCGCGCGGCCGACGGGTCCGCGCGGGGGACGGAGCCCGAAGCCGAACGCGGGCGCATCGGGGCCTGGGATGAGCGGGCCCATGAAGGTCGAGGACAGCGCGACCGGCGTCGGGTCGAGCTCGGGGAGCACGGCGATCGGGCCCCAGAGCGAGAGATCGGTGGCGATGACGTCCGGGCCCCAGCGGGCGATGAGCGGGCGCAGGTCGGCGAGCTGATCGGGAATCGTCTCCACGAGCCAGTTGCAAAGCAGGCGGGCCATCCGCCCGCCCCCCGGTCGGCTTCGGCGCTCGCCGGTGTCGACGGCCCGCATCGTCGCAAAGCCCCGCTCTTGGTCAAGGTGCTCGAAGGCGAAGAAGGCAAAGCCGTGCTCCTCGACGATCGACCGCACCGCCGGGCCGCTGAAGAAGGCGACCTCGTGCCCGCGCTCGCGCAGGGCCTGCGCGATGCTGAGCTGCGGCAGCAGATGCCCGGTGAACGGCCACAGCGTGAACAGGATCCGGCGGCTCATCGCACCGGTGAACCGGACGGGGCCGGGGACCTCGACCCGGCCGATGATGCTCGCGACTCCAAGCGGCGCAGCTGACCGCCAAAGTAGAGGCGCTCGAACACCGGCTGGGGAAGGTATCGCCGCAGGGCGATCACGATCGAGGCTCCGCGGCCGACGACGTAGCGCAGGCGCGGCCGCTCGCAGGTCATTGCCTCGACGACCGTGGCAGCGACGTGTTCCGGGCGAGTGGGAGAGCGCTTGACGATCTTGTCGGCCACCTCCTCGCTGGCCCAGAACAGTCCGTGATACGGACTGGTCCGGTCGTTCGCCGCCGCGGCGGTCCCGCGGTGACGAGACCAGCGGTCGGTGTTGATGATCCCCGGCTCCACGATCACGGACTGAATGCCAAACGGAGCCACCTCGAGCGCCAGTCCCTCGCCCAGGCCCTCTTGGGCGAATTTGGTCGAGCAGTAGGTCGTCACGCCGAAGCCGACGACCCGGCCGCCGATGGAGGAGATGGTCAGGATCCGCCCGCATTCGGCCTTGCGCATGTGGGGCAGCACCGCCTTGGTGACGGCGATCGTGCCGAACACATTCGCCTCGAAGGCGGCGCGGATCTCCTCTTCGGAGCAGTCCTCCAGCGCGCCGCGCAATCCCACACCGCCGTTGTTGACCAGTCCGAAGATCCCGCCGCCGGCGCTCACCGCGGTGTCGACGGCCGACTGGATGCTGGCCCGGTCGGTGAGGTCCAGAGCCAGCACGTTGAGGGACACCCCGCGGTCGGCGGCCGCCTGTTCGAGATCGCCGCGCTGATCGGGGTTGCGGATCGTGGCGAACACGTTGAAGCCGGCCGCGGCCAGCGCGAGCGCCGTGTCGCGGCCCAGCCCGGTGCCGCTGCCGGTCACGATCACGGTGTCGCCGGGCCGGCCGGGCCGGCCCTTCCTGCGCGCCGGGATCATGGGCACCGGCCTTCCGCCGCCTCGGCGCCGAGCAGGCGCGCCATGATCTCGCGGATGACGACGTCGGGTTGTTCGAGCGGCCCGAAGTGACCCCACTCGGTCTGGGGCAGCAGCACCGGGTGGGGGTCGGGGAGGTGAGTGTTGAGGTACTCGAACGTGTCCAGGAAGGCTGAGTGCTCGGCGTACATGAGCGTGACCGGCGGCTGGATCTCCGCGATGCGCTCCAATGGCAGGCTGCCGATCTGGCGGTACTCCTCCGGCAGAGAGGTCTCCTCCAGCAGACGCAGCAGCGGCTTGGGATTGCGCGGCAGTCCCCGCAGCGGCCCCCACTGCGTGGGCAGATCGATCGTCGCCCCGATCAGGTAGCGCAGGTCCGAGCGGCGGTCGTCGGGGACGGGATGACCGGCCTGCTCCAGTGCGCCGCACCAGTAGGACCAGCCGACCCAGTCCTCGCCTCGGCGCCCGTCCTCCAGGGCCGGCAGTGCGGACTCGATCGCGATCACCTCGCGCGTGCGCTCCGGGTGGTTGGCCGCAAAGTACAACGCGATGTCGGCCCCGTAGCTGTGCCCGACGATGATCGGTCGCTCTATGTCCAGCGCGTCCAGCAGCTCCAGGAGGTCCTGGGTCATCGCGTCGAGGCTGTACCCCGTCGGTGGCGCATCGCTGTAGCCGTGGGCGCGCAGGTCGTAGGTCAGGACGCGAAAGTGATCGGACAGAGCCGGCACCAGGTGCAGGTGCCAGACCGCCAGGTTGCCGGTGATGCCGTGCACCATGACCATGTCGGGTCCGTCTCCGACCTGCTGGCTGTGCAGGCGGATACCGCTGGGCAGAAGGGTCTTGGCCATCTTCAGAGCCCCGTTCGCACGGTCATTCGACGTACCCGAGTGCGCGCAGGCGCTCCATCACTGCGGCCTGCTCCTCAGGCTCCAGTTCGACGCTGAGCGACCGGGTGAGCGCCGGCGCGGGCGCCGATGCCGGCGCGCTGGCTGGTGGATGACGGTCGAGCTCTCCGGGCTCGAACAGCTCGGTCGCCAGCCGTCCGGCCATGTCGGCCGGGATCGGCAGCCCCAGACGATGCAGGACGAGGGGCGCGATGTCGACGATCGACATCTCAGGACCGATGACCCCGCTCTTGATGCCGGAGCCGGCTGCCAGGTAGATCCCCTCCCAGCGATGATGCCCGCGCACCTGGTCGCGTCGCGTGACGATCCTGTCGGCGGGAAGGATGGACATCGTCCCGCCCTCGGCCAGGACCATCGACAGGTCGGGTCCGAGCGCCTCGAACGGTCCGACGAACGCCTGCTCGCGCGTCCATAGATCCTGGATCAGCGGCCGGCCGCTCTGTGGGTGGCGAAGCTCCATCAGCGCCGCCGCCAGCTCGATCGAGATCTGTGCGCGGACATCCTCAGGAAGGGGATCGTCGGAGCCCGGGACCTTCTCGACGATGTGGATCCCCTGGCTGGACGGGGTCGCCGCGTAGGCCAGCGTCCGCGACCAGTCCACCGCGTTGACGTGACGCGTCATCTCGGCAAAGCCGACGTCGGTCCCGGAGCGCTTGGGAGCGTGGCTCTCATCGTCGGCCCAGTGCAGGTAGCCCTGCTGCTCCAGCCAGGCGTTGACGGCGAACACATCACGGGTGGGCCCGAAACCGTGGTCGGAGGCGAGGATCACGGTCGCCTCGGCTCCGGCGCGCTCCACGGCCTGTCCGATCAGACCGTCCAGCGAGCGGAAGTAGCGCTCGCAGCGCTCGATCATGTCCTGCTCCCAATCGGTCGGCTGCGCGGGGCGCAAGGCCGGGTCGATGAAGCGCCAGCACAGGTGCTGGAGCTTGTCGACGCCGTCGAACATGATCGAGATGAGGTCGGCGGGCTCCTCGTCGATCAGGTACCGCAGCACCTCGCCCCAGCGCTGCTCCCGACGAATGTGGAGCTCCACCCAATCGGCGTACTCCTCCTCCGGGCAGCCGTCGATCGCCTTGACCTCCATCTCCATGTCCAGCATCTCGCGTGGCTCAAAGCCGGGTAGCTCCTTGAGCCGCTGGAACAGCCCGGGCGGATGGCAGCCGAGGCGCAGCTGGCGCCAGGGCATCATCCCGCCCGGCACGATCGCCCCCTCCACGGCGGGCGGCGGGAACATCAACGGGAAGTTCAGCGAGATGATGCGCCGGCCCTGGTCGGAGGCCAGGCTCCAGATCGTCGGCGTGCGCACGTCCTGGGAGCTGGCGTAGGCGAAGTAGATGCTCCCCGGCTCCTCCTTCTGAAAGAAGTCGAAGACGCCGTGCTGGCCGGGATGCTTGCCGGTGACCAGCGACGTCCACGCCGGCGGGGTGAGCGGCGGCATGATCGAGCGCAGCACGCCCCGGGTTCCGCGGCGCATCAGCTCGCCCAGGTTGGGCATCACGCCCGCCCGCACGTAGGGGTCAAGCACGGTGAACGTGGCGCCGTCGAGGCCGATCAGGAGCGTCGGTGGCGATGTCGTGGCCGCCATCTCAGGCCTCCTGACCGATCGCTTGCCGGTGCTCACAGACGAACGTGACGAGAGCTCGGAGAGTCACGTCGCGATCCTCGGGCGGTCGCTTGCCGATCGCCTCAAACCACGCCGGGAAGGGCAGGCGCCCGTAGCGGTGCTGGATCATGGTGGAGAGCACGACGATGTCCAGCGATTGCAGCCCCAGATCGGCCAAGAAGCGGGTGTCGGGCTCCAGTTCGCCCTCGTACTCCCAGTCCTCCTTGAGCTCGTCGAGCAGGCTGACGATCTCGTTCATGACATCCGGTTCGGGCTTTGTCATGGCACCATCGCCGCCTCTCCGTAGGTGGTGGTGGCGACGATCAGGTTCCCGTCGCGCTCGGTGTGCACCCGGAGTTGCTCGCCGGCGGCCGCCACCGTGACCTGCCGGCTGGCGCCGTCGATGGCGGTCAGCGTGAGGGCGTGCGGCCCCTGGTCGATGCCGGTGCCGACCGCCTTGCCGGCCGCCTCCTTGGCACACCAGCAGCGCAGCAGCCACTCATCGCCGTCGCCGGCGTCCACGGCTCCGAGCAGCCGGCGCTCGCCGGGCGCCAGCGCGGCCTCGGCGAAGCCGTCGGGCAGCGCCCGCAGCAACTCCAGGTCGATGCCCATTCCGGCTCGCTGCCCCGGTCTGACGAGGGTACAGACCGCGGCCGCGAGCCCGCCGGCGTGCGCCAGGGACACGATCGGCAGCGCCCCCAGTTCCGGCTCGCCGACCAACGAGACCTGGGGGCGGCCGCGCTCGTCGGGCAGGATCTCGATGTCGGCCGGGAGCAGGTCGGCCAGCCGCTCGTCGCGCAGCCGCTCGGCGACGGCCTCCTTGGCCGCGGTCCGGGCCGCCAGCCACTCCAGTCGGCGTCCCGGCGGCATCCGCAGGCCGGCAAGCAGTGCGCGCTCGCGACGGCCGAGTACGCGGGAGGCCCACACCTGCTCCCACAGCTTGCCGTCGGGTCCCAGCCGGGAGTCCACACGGCGGCAGGTGAGCTGCGCGGCGCCCTCCAGCGGCCAGGGTGTGGAGATCGGCGTCAACTCGCCGGGGTGGGTCAGCGGCCGGAAGCGGTCGGGCACCTCGAAGCGCTTGTCGTCCCAACCGGTGAGTCGCATGTGCGCCCGCCCGTTGGAGTCGGTGACCGTGATGTCCGAGCTGACGAGTTGGTCGCCGTGCAGCCGGATGTCGGCCATGCAGTTCAGGAGCTCTCCGGGGGGCAGCGGCGGGGAGTGGAGATCCAGGCTGGCCAGCCGGAACGGGAACACCACGCGCCCGGACTGCAGCTGGTCGGCGGTCCAGAAGCCGATCAGCTGCCCGGCGGCGTCCAGCGTCACCGGATCCAGGGCGAACCAGGGGTCGGGATCGTCGCGCAACAGCCCGGTGCGGGGCAGCGTTCGCAGCGTCGCGTGCGCGCCGTTGGCGCCGACCGCCCGCACCGCCTGGACCCCCTGCCACAGCGGCTGGTGAAACATCGCCTCGCCGTAGAGCTCGGCCGGCGCAAAGCGCGATGGGCGCGCGTCGGAGAGCGCCACCTCGGCCACCGCGGCGGGCTGGTCGTACTCGGCGCCCAACAGCACCCACGCCTCCACGACCGCGCGGTCGGTCCCGTCCCGGGTGTCGTGCAGCTCGACGTGCACCGCCGGCGCCCTGGCGGACGGGTCTGCCACCCGCGCACGCAGCTCGATCTCCGCGGGCTCTGAGAACGCCAGCCACCGGTGAGCGCGCACGTCGCGCATCCCGGTGACGATGAGGTCCGGACGTAGGCTCCACGCCGCCTCGGCGAGCAACTCCATGCTCATCGCCAGCGGCATGATCGGCAGCGCGGTCAGCTCCGGATCGGCGCGCGACACAGACCGCCCGAGCGTGTGGTGCAGCAGGTAGCGATCCTGCTGGGGGTCCACGAGGCGCCGGGCGACGAGCCACCGGCCCGCCTCGGCCTCCACGATCGTGCCCAGCAGCGGGGCCGTGGGGGGCTCGACGCCGAGGTAGGCCTTCACGATGTCGGCGCTGGCCAGGAGGAAGTGCTCCATCGTGCGCAGGTGGCCGTCGAAGACGGCCGCCAGCTCGTCGTCCGGCGCGGCTGCCGGGGGCGGGCCGACTGCGGGGGGCGGCGCGACTGCGGGGGGCGGGGCGACTGGGGGCGTGGGAGCGGCCGTCGGCGGCGCGGCCTGTGGCGTGGGAGCGGCCGTCGGCGCCGCGGCGGGGCGCAGCTGCGCGAGCGTCTCGGCCGACAGGCGCAGCATCGGCCAGGTCGTGTTGAGCGCCACCCGCTCCGGCCCGGGGACCGGCGGCGCCGGCGGCGCCAGATAGTCGACGGTGCGCGCGGAGCGTCGTGCGAACAGATAATCGAGGTTGACGGGGACGTCGTGGGCGGCGAGCATGCCGGCGAGATGCAGGAGCTGCACGACGGCCGAGCGCCGCTGGACGTCGGCGGCGACCGCCACCGACGGCCGGCCTCGCAGGATGTCCTGGATGAACGCCGTCAGGTTGCCCCGTGGGCCGACCTCCACGAACACCCGCGCGCCCTCGTCGTGCAGCGCCTCGATCGTCTCCCGGAAGCGCACCGGGCTCGTCCAGTGGTCCACCAGCAGCTCGTGGACCTCGGCGACGTCGTGCGGATATGGCGCGGCGGTCGTGCAGGACCACATCACGTCGGTGGTCGCGCGGACCGGCATCCGGGCAAACACCGCCCGCAGCTGCTCTGCGTAGGGTGCGAACAGCGGCGTGTGGACCGCCCGGTCATACGGGAGGACCTCGCACACGATGCCCTCGTTGGCGGCGATCTGCCGCGCGCGGGTGGCGGCCGCGCGCTCACCGGAGAGCACGACCTGATGCGGGCAGTTGTCCATCGCCACGTACAGCTCGCCGCCGGCGGCGTCGGCGATCCGGCGCGCATCCTGCGCATCGGTGCCGAGCGCCAGCAGCACGGCATCGGGCACGTTGTCGCGCGCGGCGGCTTCGGCGTAGGCGTGGTTGAGCCCCAGACAGAACTCCGCCAGACGCTCGTCGGAGTCCAGCGCCAGCGCACCGCCCACCATTGCCGCCGAGTGCTCTCCGGTGCTGTGGCCGACCATCGCGTCCACGCGCCCGAGCAGCCGGCTCACCACCTCGTAGACGGCGGCGTTGGCGGTGAGCACGGACTCGACCGCCACGTCCAGGTCCATCAGCCGGTCTGCATTGGACCGGCGCTCCTCGTCGGAGAACGCCGGTCGCGGGTACACCCAATCCGAGAGCACGCTGCGCCGGGGATGATCGGCATACAGGCGATCGATCCGATCGAACACCGCCCGCGCCTCCGGGAACTGCAGGCACAGGTCGGCGAGCATGTTCGGGTACTGCGACCCCTCGCCGGGGAACACGAGCACGACCTTGCCGTCGGTGCCCAGCGGCTCGGACTCGTAGTAGATGCCGGCAGCGGCCCGGATCCGACGACAGCTGGGCGCCGCCAGCTTCTCAGCGGCCTGGCGCAGTTTGGCCTGCACGTCCGCCAGCGAGTCGGCGACGATCGCCAATCGCGCCGGCTGCGCGATGGCACCGCGCTCCTCGGCCAGGGTGAAGGCGAGGTCGGCGAGCGTGTAGTCGGGCTCGCCCGCCAGGGCGGCGGCCAGCTCGGTGGCGCGGTCGCTCAGCAGCTGGCGGTCCTCCGCCTCCAGCACGCACACCTCGGCCGGCCAGGCCGGTGCGTGCGCCGGCAGGGCGGCGTCGGTCCCCGAATACTCCTCGACGACCGCGTGGGCGTTGATCCCGCCGAAGCCGAAGGCGTTGATGCCCGCCCGCCGCGGCTCGGCGCCGCCGTGGATCCACGGGCGCGCCTCGGTGTTGATGTAGAACGGGGAGCGGTCGAGCTCCAGCCGGGGATTCGGTTCGTCGCAATGCAGCGTCGGCGGCAGCACGCGATGGTGCAGGGAGAGCGCGACCTTGATCAGCGAGGCGACCCCCGCGGCCGGGATCGTGTGGCTGATCATCGTCTTCACGCTGCCCAGTGCGCAGTGCGGCAGCCCTCCATCGCGCTCTCCGAAGACGCTCGTCAGGGCGTGTACCTCGGTCACGTCGCCGACCTCGGTACCGGTGCCGTGCGCCTCCACCAGGCCGACCGTGCTCGGCGATACCCCCGCGGCCGCGTAGGCCCGCTCAAGCGCCAGCCGTTCGCCGTCGATCCGGGGTGCCATCACGCTCGCGCCGCGCCCGTCGGAGGCGACGCCGACGCCCCGGATGACCGCGTACACCCGGTCTCCGTCGCGCGTCGCATCGGCCAGGCGCTTGAGCACGACCATCCCGATGCCCTCACCGAGCAGCGTGCCGTCGGCGTCCTTGTCAAACGCGCGCAGCTGCTGGCGGCGCGACAGCGCGCCCAGGCGGCAGAACAGGTTCATCGTCGCCACCGGCATCCACACCTGTGAGCCACCCGCCAGGGCCAGGTCACACTCGCCGGCCTGCAGGTCCCGGACGGCGTGCTGGACGGCCACCAGGGAGGACGCGCAGGCGGCGTCGATCGTGTAGCTGGGGCCCATGAGATCGAGGCGGTTCGCGATCCGGCCGACGATGATGTTGGGGATCATCCCGGCGACGGTGTCGGAGCTGAGCGGCGGCAGCACGCCCTGCAGCTCGGTGCGCAGGTGCGCCAGCTCCTGCTCGGTGTACTCGGGATGCAGGCTTCGGATGAGGTCCACGGTCTGCCCGACGACCAGCCCGCGCTGGACGGCGACCGCGTTGCCGCCGTTGAGGTAGGTCCCCTTGCCGAGCACGATCGCGGTGCGCCGGCGGATCTCGGGATCCAGATCGCTGGCTCCGGCATCGGCGAGCGCGTCGACGGCGACCTGAAGGGCCAGCCACTGATCGGGCTCCCCACCGACGGCGACGGGCGGAATACCGTGCGCCAGCGGCGCGAACGAGGCCAGCGATCCCAGGTACCCGCCCCGCTTGACGTAGGTGCGATCGACGTCTGAGAACTCCGGGTCGTAATAGAGCTCGGGGTCCCAGGCCTCGGGGGGCGGATCGGAGATCGCCTCCACTGCGCCGAGGATGTTGGCCCAGTACTCCTGCACATTGGCGGCGCCGGGGAACAGGCACGCCATCCCGGTGATGGCCACGCCCTCGCCGGCGTCGGCGGCGCTCATGCCGGCGCCGCCGTGGCCAGGCGGTTCAGGGCGCGCGTCCCCACCCCGACGACGTTGGTCAGCGTCGCCAGCAGCCGGCCGTCGGCGCCGATGAACCAGTGATCGGCGCGACACATCGGCGGTGCGCTCTCCGGTCGGATGCGCATCTCGTGGCCGACCAGCTCGCCGGCCCGCGGCGCCGCGAAGTGGGTGTAGCCGGCGATCTCGGCCGGCAGCAGGGTCACGTCCCATTGCAGCCGCGCCCACAGGACCTGGATCTGCAGCGCGCCGTCGATCAGGATCGGGTCCAGCAGCCAGGCCAGATCATCGGCGCCCTCGATCGCCTCGCCGGGGTCCGACGGACGCAGCTGTGCATCGGCGCCGCGGGGGTCCATGCCGGCGATGGCGTCGATGGACTGAAACGCCGGTCCGTGGAACAGGAGGCGGCGGTACGCCTCGGCCAGCGGCATCGGGAACGGCGGGCAGTCGGCGAGCACCGGCGGGGGTGCCGGGGTCGTGGGCGCGCTGGTCGCGCCGTCGCGCACCGTCACCATCGCCCGATAACTGGGGCGCAGCTCGTCGGGCACCGAGACGGTCGCCTGCAGCCTGCCGCCCTCCGGGGTCGGCGTGGCGTCGATCCGCACGGTGAGCGCGTGCTCCTCGGGCAGGGTGATGCCCTTGAGCAGGCGGATGTCGTGCAGTCCGTCGAGCACCGTCCCCGGCGTCGCGGCCACGCCGATCTCGGCCATCAGCTCCATCGCGGCGGCGAACGGCAGAACCGGATGTCCGTCCACGCGGTGGTCGTCCAGGTAGCGGTCTGGACGCAGTCCCAGATCCCGCGTGGCCTCCAGGCCGCCGTCCGCGCCGGGGGCGAGCGCCGTCGCCACCGCCAGGGCCGGGAGCCGCATGACCGCGCCGTCCTGGCGGGGGTCGCTCAGCCCCGAGGCGGCGCCGATGACGACCTCCGCCTCGCCCTTGCGTCCGCCGGCGAGCTCCTGCAACAACAGCCGGCAGCCGGCGCCGACGTCGATCAGCGACACGCCGCGGCGAGCGAACTCCTCCTCCAGCGCGGCCGACACCATCCCGCGGGAGCGCCACGGCCCCCAGTCGATGCAGACGACGCGGGCCCCCCAGCGACGATCCAGCTCATGGGCGAGCCGGGCGAGCATCTCGCTCGCCGCCGCGTAGTCGGCCTGGCCGCGGTTGCCAAACCGCCCTGACACCGAGCCGAACATGACCAGGAACCGCAGCCCGTCGGGGCGCAGGTGGTCAGCCAGCGTGGCCGCGGCGCCGGCCTTGGTCTGCATCACGCGCTCCAGCGAGTCCAGGCGCTTGTCGGCGACGAGCCGGTCCTCAATCACGCCGGCGCCGTGTATGGCTCCATCAACCCGGCCGTAGCGGGCGTAGATGTCATGCAGCAGCGCGGTGAACTGCTCGGCGTCGGAGACATCACACCGGCGGTAGTCGACCCGGGCGCCGGTGGCCCGTAGCCGCTCCAGATTTGCTCGCACCTCCCGGGCCTGCATGATCTGGCGGCAGTCGTGCTCGACAAGGGCCGGCGATAGCGGCTCGCCGGCCTCGCGACGGGCGGCGATCAGCGCGGCGCGCACCTTCGCGATGTCCGCCAGCGCGGCGGTCTGCGCCGGCTCGGGCTCGGCCGATGTCCGCCCCAACACGACGAGCGTCGGCTGATGGGCGACGGCCAGCGCATGGGCGGCGTCGGCGGTGATCCCGCGCGCCCCGCCGGTGATGAGCACCACGCTGTCGCCGTCGAGCGGGGGCTGGTCATCGGCGCGGCCGGCGGTCGGTGCGGGCACGAGCACCGGCGCCACCCGCCGTCCGGCCGCGTAGCCGACCTCGGCCGGGCCATCGGCGCAGTACAGCTCGCCCGCCAGCCAGTCGGCGGCGTCAGCGGGGGCGGCCGCGTCGGCCAGATCGATCGCGCGGACACGGATCGACGGCCACTCGGTTGCCAGCGACTTCAGGAACCCGGCGATCGCCCCGTGCCCGCTGCGCCCAATGGCCGGGTCCTCGATGCCCAGTGCCCCGCCCATCCGGGTGACGCCGAGGATCACCGCACCGCCGGCGGCCGCGGCGGCCTCCAGATCCTCGCCCAGCGCCTGGGCGAGCAGGAACAGGGTCTCAAGTTCGCCGCCGGAGGACTCGGCCGGGGAGAGGTGGACGAGACCGCAGATCCTGCCGCTCTCCTCACGCAGGCGAGCGGCCAGCGC
>JADGPO010000043.1 GCA_017882405.1 Solirubrobacteraceae bacterium
GGAGGCGGCCAAAGCTCCCCACGGTGCAAACAGACGTGCGAACATGCCCCGCACCAGCCCACGCCACAACGGGTGACCCGGGAGGGGCGAATGCCACCGTAGAGAGCCGGGCGGTGGCGGCCAAGTCACTCCACACGACGGCCGCGCAGTTCTTCTGATCGGAGGGTCGCAGGTTCGAATCCTGCCGCGGGCGTTGATGTTTGCCCTCACCGCGTTGGTATATCCGTGCGTCCTCGCGGTGCTCTGCGTCGGCGCCGGGCTGGCCGTCGATCGCTGTAGCGGGGGGTTCCTTCCCGGTCTGCTGCTGCCGGCTGTCGGGGCCGCCGCGCTCATCGCGCTGTCCCAGCTGGCGACGTACGCTTCGCCCGTCGCGCCCGCGACCCCCTACCTAATGGCTGCCCTCGCCGTGGCGGGGTTCGCGATCGGGCGCGACAGGGTCCGGATGTTGCTGCGCCGATCGCACGAGTGCCGGTGGCAGTTGGCTGTGCCCGTGCTCGCCTACGTCGTCGGCCTCGCTCCTGTGCTGTTCGCCGGCCGACCCACGTTCACGTCCTACATCGCCCTGTCGGACTCCGCCGTCCACATGATCGGGGCGGACTTCCTGATCCGCCACGGTCAGGACTACTCGCAGCTCGACCTGCACAACTCCTACGGCCAGTTCATCAACGACTACTACAACACGAGCTACCCTTCCGGCGCCGACACGCTGTTCGGGGGGAGCGCATTCCTGCTCGGACTGCCCCTGATCTGGGCCTTCCAGCCGTTCAACGCGTTCATGCTCGCCACGGCGGCCGGCCCGGCGTGGCTGCTCGTGCGGCGGATGGGGCTCGACGGCGGCTGGGCCGCGTTGGCCGCGCTGTGTGCGACCGTGTCCGCGCTCGTGTACGGCTACGAGCTGGTCGGTTCGGTCAAGGAGATAACCGCGCTGCCGATGATCCTTTCGCTGGGCGTTCTGGTCGTGATCCACGCGCGCTGGCTCCGGGGGCGGCCGTCCGGCGCTCTTCCGTTCGCGCTCGTGGCCGCTGCCGGGGTGTCGGCGCTGGGGATCGGGTTCGGTGCATGGGTGCTCGGGGCGGTGGTCATCCTCGCGGTGCTCGCGGTCGACGACGTTCTGGCGGCGCGCCAGAGCGTGCATCGCCTGCTGCTGCTGACGGGAGCCGGCGTGCTCATCGTGCTGATATCCGCCCTTCCGACATGGGTTGACCTGTCGGGGTCGCTGAACGTCGCCCAGAACATCGCCTCCACGGCCAACCCGGGCAACCTGCGGGCACCGCTGCGAACCGAGCAGGTGTTCGGCGCATGGCTGTGGGCCAGCTACAAACTCGTGCCCACGGGCCGGGCCCTCGAGCTCAGCTACGTGCTGATCGCCGTCGCGTTGATCGCCGCCCTGCTGGGTGCCCTGCACGTCGTGCGCATCAGGGCGTATGCGCTCGCCGGGTGGCTCGCGTTGATGCTGGCGGTGTGGGCGGGTTTGACCGCGTACGGCACCACCTGGGTCGATGCCAAGGCCCTCATGCTCACCTCGCCCACTGTGGTGCTGACCGCTTGGGGAGGAGTGGCGGCCCTACTGCGAGCCTCGGCGAGCCGGCGGGCGCTTGCCCCGGTGGCGGCGGTTCTCGCGCTGGTGCTCGCCGGCGGCGTGTTCGCCTCCGATGCGATGCAGTACCACAGCTCCAACCTCGCGCCCACCGCTCGCTACGACGAGCTGGCATCGCTGAATGCGCGCTTTTCCGGGATGGGGCCCACGCTGTTCACCGACTTCGACGAATACGCGATGTACGAGCTGCGCGACCTCGACGTCGGCGGACCGGACTTCATCTACCCGCCCCCCGGGTTGACGGGGCTCGCGGCCGGTCACGGCGCCGCAATCGACCTCGATAGGGCGTCGCCTGCCGACCTGCGCGCCTACCCGCTGATCGTCACCCGGCGCGACCCGACGGCCGGTCGCCCGCCCGCCGCCTACGGCCTGGTCTGGCAGGGAACCTATTACGAGGTTTGGCGTCGTCGTGCCGAAGCTCCAGCGGCGATCGTCCATGTCGGGCTGTCGGGCGCGACCCCCGTCCAGTGCTCGCGGGTGCGAGACCTGGCGCTGATCGCCCAGTCCCACGGTGCGCAGCTGCTCGCGGCGAGCCCGCCCGACCTCGTGCGCATCTCTGTCACGAGCGCCCGCCACCCCGTCCACTGGACCGCCGCGAGCGTGGGGTTGGTGATGAAGGGCGCGGGACGCCTTCAGACCGCGTTCGCCGTGCCCCATGGGGGCGCATGGGAGCTGTGGTTGCAGGGGGAGATCATGCGCCCGCTGCGCGTGAGCGTTGACGGGCATCTCGTGGGCTCGGTCGGCGGGCAACTCGGCGGGAACTCGCTCAACCCGGACACCATGGCTCCGCTCGCCTTGCAGCTCGCCGCCGGGCGTCATCGCTTGTCCATCACGCGCGGCCCGGCCGGCCTCGCACCGGGCGACGGCGGATGGGCATTTCTGTATCGCATCTTCCTGACGCCCGCCGGGGCCGGCTCCGGGGAGACC
>JADGPO010000044.1 GCA_017882405.1 Solirubrobacteraceae bacterium
AGGATGCGCGCGGCCACGCCCTCGTTCTCGCGCACGAGACCGAGGAGGATGTGCTCGGTGCCGATGTAGTTGTGCCCGAGGCTCAGGGCCTCGCGCAGCGCGAGCTCCAGGACCTTCTTGGCCCGCGGCGTGAACGGGATCTGGCCGGAGGTGACCTCCTCACCGGAGCCGACGATGCGAACGACCTGCGCGCGCACGCGCTCCACGGTGATCTCCAGGGACTCGAGCACCCGGGCGGCGAGCCCTTCCTCCTCGCGGAGCAGGCCGAGCAGGATGTGCTCGGTACCGATGTAGTTGTGCTTGAGGGTTCGAGCCTCTTCCTGTGCCAAGACGACCACTTGGCGGGCTCGCTCTGTAAATCGCTCGAACATGAGATTCCTAGGAGTGGTTGTTTCTGCTACGGAGGAGTGGGTCGGGAAGTTGTCTTTCTGGATTCTCCTACGCTGCCAGAGTGGCTGCACTCCAATGGCTGCGGGGACGCCGAGTAATCCGTTTCGCCCGTGTACTCGGCAGACTCGCCGAAACCTGTGGGCGCGAACGGCTGTTCTCTCGGGGCCATAGGTCAGTCTAACAGCCGGTCTGCGCTACCTGAGCGCATCACTTCCCGGTCCGTGCGCGACTTCGGCCGCCTCGCCGTACCCGTGAGCAGACCCCGGACACGACCCCCGCCCACCCCCCGACCGGTGGTGGAAAGCCACGAGCCGGCCAGGATCAGCACCAGCCCGACGATCGCGCCCGCGCCCGGCCGCTCGCTCTCCAAAGCGACGCCCAGCGCCAGCGCGATCACCGGGTTGACGTAGGTGATGACCGTGGCGCGGCTGGTGCCCGCCTCCCGGATCAGCACCGTGAAAACGACGAAGGCGACCGCCGTGCACAGCAGCCCGAGCGTCGCCACCGCTGCCCAGGCCCCGCCGGACGGCAGCCGCGACGGCGTGTCGAGAGCTGCGAACGGGGCCAGGATCAGCGCCGCCAGCGACAGGCTGGCCCCCATCAAAGCGCGTGGATCAAGTCCGCCGAGCCGGTGCTTGACGAGCATCGGGCCGATCGCGTAGCCGACGGCGGCCACCAGGATCGCCAGCGTGCCCAGCAGCTCCGAGCCGTTGCCGGCCACGTCGATGCCCACCAGCGCGATCACACCGGAGAAGCCGATCGTGAGGCCCAGCGCCCGCACCGGTGTCGGGCGCTCGGAGTGATCGAAGCGCAGCGCCAGCACCGCCCCGATCAGCGGCACCGCAGCGATGATGATCGCCGCCAGGGACGAGGCGACGTGGACCTCGCCCGCGGCGATCAGCGGAAACGGGATCGAGATCTCCGCGACCGCATACGCCAGCAGCCAGCGGCCACGGCCGCGCAGCGACGGGAGCGTGCCCGCGCGCCAGGCCAGCGCCATCAGCAGCAGCGCCGCGATCGCCACCCGCAGCCAGGCCACGTCGGGCGCCGACAGGCCGCCGCGCACCGCGATCTTGATCAGCAGGTAGGAGACCCCCCACAGGACCGACATCGCGGCGAAGGCGATCCAGGCGCGGCGGGTCATGCCACGACTCTAACCTCGGCCGAGACCCGCCCGGCCAGCCGGAGGCCGGGAAGCCGCGGTGGGCTTTTAGCCGACGTCGATCTTGGTGATCTTCAGCTGGCGCTCGCCGCGCGGGGTCGTGATCTTGACCTCCTCCCCGCGCTTTTTCCCGAGCAGTGCCTTGCCCACCGGGGACTCGTTGGAGAGCTTGGCCTCCGCGGGCTTTGCCTCGGCGGAGCCGACGATCGTGTACTTGTTGGACTTGCCGGCCTCGTCCTTGACGTGGACGATCGAGCCGACGCGGACGACGTCGGTGCCGAGATCCGAGGCGTCGACGACCGTGGCGGAGCGGAGCTTGTCCTCGAGCGTGGCGATGCGAGCCTCGAGCATCGCCTGCTCGTTCTTGGCGTCGTCGTACTCGGCGTTCTCCGAGATGTCGCCGAACTCGCGCGCCTCCCTGATCCGGTCAGCGATCTCGCGGCGACGCGTGGTGGCGAGATGGTCGAGCTCCGCCTTGAGGTTGGCGAGCCCTTCCTGGGTGAGGATGACGTCCTTGGGCATAGCTATCGGACCTGTTTCTATGAGACCTTCGAGCGAAGAGAAACCGCCCGGGAGGACGGCACACACACGCGCTACCTGGACGCGTGGGCGGATCAGTATAGACACGGGCGGGCGGGACTCAATACTCCAAAAGCCCTGCTGGTAGGGGCTAGCGTGGACCGTGGCCCCCGGTCTCGAACAGCCCGAGCTTGGGTGACGTTGTCCAAGCCGTTGGTCCCCGGCGGCAGCACGTTGCGAAAGCCGCGGAAGGCGACGATTGACGCAAACGGGCGGGTCACCTGCCCGGCGACCCGCCCGCTGCGGCTCAAGACAGTTTCTTCAACGTGACGGAGAGCGTCGCTGTCTGCTTGTTGGCGTTGGTCGTCGTCAGCGTGAAGATCAGCTTCTTGACCTTGTGCTTGCGAATCTTCGCCGCCTCGCTGCGGCTGATCGTGATCGCGGGCTTGGCCAGGGTCAGCAGCGCGCTCCTCGTCGCGGACTTGAACGCCAGCGACAGCACGCCCTTCTTCACCTTGGGCGTGAACTTGAGCTTCTGCTTGCCCGACTTCAGCGTGATGCCCCTGTTCAGCGTCTTGACCTTGCCGGCGAAGCTCAGCCCGCTGGGAAGGGTGACCGCGACCGCCTTGAGCGCCGGGGCGTTGGCCCCCGCGTTCAGCGTGAAGGTCAGCTTCGGCTTGCGCGAGCCCAGGCCGGAGATCTTCACTCCCTGGGCGCTCGGCTTGCCGATCTTCGGCGGGTTCACGATCGACCAGGTGAACGAGGTCGACCCGGCGTTGGTGTAGGCGTCAGTCGCCGAGACCGCCACCGTAGTGTTCTGGGCAGTGGTCGACGTGCCGGTGATGACACCCGTCGCGGGGTTGATCGCGAGGCCGGCCGGAAGGCCGGTGGCCGCATAGCTCAGGCCGGCGTTGCCCGAATCGGACCCGTTGATGGCGAGGCTGACGGCGCGGCCGACCGTGCCCGACTGGTTGCCCGGGCTGGCCACCGTCACCGTGTACACGGGCGCCCGCGCCGAGCACAGCGACTTGCCCAGCGCTGCCCCGTTGGGCGAGCCCAGGCCGGTCGTCATGTCGTAGTCGGCGGTCGTCGGGTATATCCCGGGGTGAGCGTCGACCTGGCTGTTGAAGAACACATCGTTGTCGGCGTGCCCCGAGATCCGACTGGGGGTGGGGCCGATGTCATAGAAGTTGCTCAGGTAGCTGCTGCTGGCGATCTGATAGAGCGCCGGGTTGGCGAAGCCCAGCGGCAGGCCGCGACAGGTGCTCGACGCATTGGCCAGAGCGAAGAACGCCGCCCACAGCGGCGAGGACGCGCTGGTCCCTCCGGCCGACGCCCAGGCACCGTTGGAGAACACGACGTAGCCGGTATGCGCCGACGCGTCGGCCGCGACATCGGGCACCTCGCGGCAGTTCCCGCCGCCGCAGCTGGCCTGGCCCGAATTGGCGTTCACCAGGCCGAGGAAGCTGGCGGCGGTCGACTGGTAGGTCGGCATCTTGGAGTTCTGGGAGACCCCGCCGCCGCTGCCCGCGCCGTGCACGCCGTTGTTGCCGTCCACGGTGTACTGGTCGTTCCACACCGTCTCGGTCGGCGTGGGGCTGATCGCGGTTAGGGTCGTGCCACCGACGGCGGTGTTGAACGGCTGGCTGCCGGGGTCGATGACCGACAGGCTCACGTCAGGAGTCTGGGGGTTGGCCTGCGAGCACATCGCGTCGCCCGCATCGCCTGAGCTGGAGAACACCGACTGTCCCTGAGCGGCCGCCTCCTGGAACAGCGTGTTCTCGGCGGTGCTGGTCGCCTGGGGCGTGTTCTTCTCGCAGGCTCCATAGGAGATCGAGACCACCTTGGCCTGGTTCTGGGAGACGATCGCGGTCAGCGTGTCGATGCCGGCCGACGCCGTGCCGGGCGCGCTGTAGACGAGGATGTTCGCCTTTGGCGCCAGCTCGTTGACTATGTCGATGTCCAGCGTCACCTCGCCGTCGCCGCTGACGTTGTTGGGATCGTTGGGGTTGAACGCGCCGGGGCCTCCGTCGACGGGGACGAGAGTGACCGCCCCCGAGGTGGTGCCGTAACAGCCCTGGAATCCGCCGACGTCGGACTGCGGATACGGCGCGCCCTCTTCGAAGAGGGCAACCGTCTGCCCTTGGCCCAGATCACCGGCCAGGTAGAAGGGCGAGAAGTTATAGGCGGTGGCGAGCTGATCGGCGGTGTAGCCCTGATTCTGCAACGCCGTCGCCGACGAGCACGGCTGCGGTCCCCCGGTGACCTCCTGGGGCGCCAGCGGGCGCCGGAGCCGACTCGACCGAGTGGCCGGCGCCTTGACGTACTGTGGACGCGGGATGGCGGCGCCGTCGAGCCCGATCACGCCCTGGACGTCTCCGGCGACGCTCGCCGGAAGCGCGACCGCCGCGGAGTTGAAGTAGGTCGTCTGGCCGCTCTTGAGCCTGACCTTGGAGAGCTTCGTCGAGAAGGCGCTCTGCACCTGGCCGACCGACCCGGAGACGGGCAGCGTCAGATGGTTGGCACTGGGCTTGCCGACGGTGAGCCCCTGCGAGCGGAGCTCGGATTGGACGGCGGAGATCTGGGCCGGCGTGGCCCCGAAGCGATGCGCGAACTGATCGACGGTCAGATAGTGGCGGTACAGCGGTGAGCCCGGCGTCGAGACGGCGGTGGCGAACGACTGGAGCGCGCTCGCGCTCTGCGGGCGCAGGGCGACCGTGAGCTTTAGCGCGGCGCTCCTGCGCATCGCCCCCAACGCGCGAGCGCCGCCTGGCAGGGCAGCGCTCGTCTGCACCCGGATGCGATGGTTCGACGCCGATGCTGCGGACGCGCCCAGCACGATCGGGGCGGCCACGAGCGCGCTGGCGACCACCAGATACCGCAGAACTCCGTTGCGTCCCCTCAAGGCCCCTTCTCTCTATCTCGCGATCCCTGGCGTTGAGGTCCGTTTCCAACGCTCGGCCCACAGCTAGGCGGGGCGATCATACAGCTCGGTGTGGCCGTGCCTATCGTTCGGCCACGCAAGCTACGTACGAGTTACGTACGCAGCCGCAGGCGGACCGTTCTAGATCAGGCCAAGGACATCGCGCGCCGCCTTCAGCGAGGGAGCCCGCTGCAGCGCGTCCTGGAGCGCCTTGTCGGCATCGAGACGCTCCACGTACCACGGGTAGAACTTGCGCAGGTAGCGTCCGGCGCGCTCCTCGCCGAGGTGGTCGGCGGCGCTGTCCATCACCCAGTCGAGCTCGGCCAGGATCTGTTCGCGGCTGGGCTCGGGCGCGCACCCGTCCAGCAGCTGCGAGAACAGCCACGGGTTGCCCAGCGACCCGCGGGCGAGCGCCACCGCGGCGGCTCCGGTGCGCTCAAACGCCTCGTGCACCCGCTCGGGCGTGCGCAGGCCGCCCGAGATCATGACCGGCACCGGCAGCGATTCGATCAGTTCCCGAGCCGCTTCGTGGTCGGGCTGGCCCGCGTGGCGCTGGGAAGCGTGGCGCGGATGCAGGCAGAGGCCCGCAACGGCCCCGTCCTCCGCCAGCCGGCGAGCAAGCTCCAGGCCCGAGCGGTCCCCGGGGCGCAGGCCGGAGCGCAACTTGACGGTCACCGGCAGGCCGCTCTCGCGCGCAGCGGCCCGGGCCAGCGCCACCGCGAGCTCGGGATCCTCCAGCAGCGCCGCGCCCGCGCCGGTCTTGCACACCTTGGGCACCGGGCAGCCCATGTTGAGATCGATCAGGTCGGCCCCGGCCGCGGCCACGCGCTCGGCGGCGGAGGCCATCACCTCCGGGTCGTGTCCGAACAGCTGGATCGAGACGGGGTGCTCGTCGGGATGGATGCGCAGCAGCTCGCGGCAGGTGCGCTCGTTGCGGTGGTGCACGGCGAAGCTACTGACCATCTCGGAAACCACCAGGCCGGCGCCATGGCGCTTGGCCTGGAGGCGCACGAACCAGTTGCCGATCCCCGCCAGCGGGGCCAGCACGACGCGGTTTCCGATCTCCACGTCGCCCAGGGTCCAGGCATCGGTCAGCCGGCGCGTCGCGGGAGGGCCCAGGGTGTCGAGAAGCGAGGTCACGATCGGTTCATGGTACGAATGAGGTCGTGGACATTGGATCGTTCATCGCTCCCTGGGTGGCTCAGATGAAGGAACAGGTCCCCGGGGTGGAGCTGTTCGACGCCCACACCCACCTCGGCCAGAACGATCCCGACGGTATGAGCCAGACGCTCGAAGAGCTGCTCGCCGTCCTCGGCGGGGCCGACGCGCGGGGCGCGTTCGTGTTCCCGATGCACGAGCCGGACGGCTACCCGCCGGCCAACGACATGGTGATCGAGGCGGCGGCGCGGTCCAACGGCCTCCTCACCCCCTTCTGCCGGGTGAGGCCCAACGACGGCGATGCTCCCCAAGAGGCCGAGCGCGCGCTGGACAAAGGGGCGAAAGGGATCAAGCTGCACCCCCGCGCCGAGCAGTTCACGCTCGATCATCCCGACGTCGCCAAGCTGGCGGCGATCGCCGACGAGCGCCAGCTGCCGATGCTCGTGCATGCCGGGCGCGGGATTCCGGCGCTGGGCGCCCACATGGTGGCCCTGGCCGAGCGATTTCCAGACGCCCGGATGATCCTCGCCCACGCCGGGATCACCGACCTGTCCTGGATCTGGCGGGCGGCCCCCGATGTGCCCAACCTCCTGTTCGACACCGCTTGGTGGATGCCCGCCGATCTGCAGGCCCTGTTCGCGCTGGTCCCGCCCGGGCAGGTGGTGTTCGCCTCCGACGCACCCTATGGCCACACGATGATGTCGGCCGTGACGCAGCTGCGCTCGGCGATCCAGGTCGGTCTCTCGACCGAGCAGATCCGCAGCATCGCCTCCGGCCAGTCGCTGCGGATCGCCGCCGGCGAGCCGCTGGCGCCGGCCGGGCCGGCCGTCGGCGAGCGTGACCGTGCCTCGCACGTGCTGCTGGACCGCGTGGCGGAGTTCGTGATGCTGGGCGCGATCGCCACGATGCGCGGCAACGAGGGCGGCCCCGAGATGCTCGCCCTGGCGCGACTGGCCTGCGACGTGCCCGACGACATCGACGACGCTCCGGTGTTCGCGGTGATGCGCGAGCTGCTGCGCACCTACGAGGAGGTCGAGGCCGCCGAGCCGACCAACCGGCGCCGCCTGGCCTTCCTGATCCTGGCGGCCAGCGTGGCCCGCACGCCCGACGTGCCAGTGCCGGCACTGCCCGCCCTCGCCTGACCGCCCTCGCCTGACCGCGCTCGCCTGACCGGGCTCGCTTCCGCGGCTATTCTGCGTTGCGCTCCCAGATCAGGCGCAGCCCGGTGAGCGTCAACAGGTCGTCGACCTCGTCGATGGTGACTCGCACCGACGGCACCAGCGCGCGTGCCAGCCCTCCGGTGGCCAGCACCGCCGTCGTCTCCCCCAGCTCGTCGCGCAGCCGGCCCACGATCCCGTCCACCTGGCCGGCGAAGCCGAAGATGATCCCCGAGCGGATCGCCTCCACCGTGGACTTGCCGATCAGCGCGCGCGGCTGGGCGAGCTCCACCTTGGGAAGCTTGGCCGCCCGCTCGTACAGGGCGTCGATCGAGATCTCGACACCCGGGGTGATGATCCCGCCGAGGTACTCGCCGGCGGCCGACACGACGTCGTAGGTGATCGCCGTGCCGAAGTCCACCACCACGCAGGCCCCCCGGATACGCTCGTAGGCGGCCACCGAGTTGACCAGCCGGTCGGCCCCGACCTCGCGCGGGTTGTCCATCCGAATCGGCATGCCGGTGCGGATCGCCGGCCCCACGACCATCATCTCGTGCCCGAGGTAGCGCTCGGCCATCTCGGTCCACTCCTCCGACAGCTGCGGCACCGTGGAGGACACGATCGAGCGGTCAATCTCCTCAAAGCCCAGGCCGCGCAGGGCCAACAGGTTCGACAGCGCTGCGCCCAGCTCGTCGCGGGTCGACTCGCGCACGGTGGCAAAGCGCCAGTGCTCGGAGACGGTGTCCGCCCCGTCGGGGAACACGCCGAAGTGCGTCTGGGTGTTGCCCACGTCGACGACCAGCAGCATGGCGCCAATTACACCAGCGCGGGCCCGGCGCGGCGTACCGCCTGCTCGTCGCCGAGCGTCGCCAGGCGCTCCGACAGCCGCGTCCCGTCCGGCAGCGTCAGATCCGGGCAGAGCTCCAGCAGCGGCGCCAGCACGAATCGCCGCGAGCTGACCTCGGCGTGCGGCAGCTTCAGCCGGTCTGACTCGTGCTCCAGATCACCCAGCGCCAGCAGGTCGACGTCGATCACCCGCGGACCGTGGCGCGGGCCGCCGGCGGCCCGCCCGACCTCGCGCTCGACGGCCTTACAGGCGTCCAGCAGCCCCTCCGGATCCAGCGACGTCTCCACCTCCACGCAGGCGTTGAGGAAATCTGGCTGGTCGAGCACCAGGCCGACCGGCTCGGTCTCATAGGTCGACGAGGAGCGCAGCACGGTCACACCGTGACCGGGGAGCGCGGCCACGGCCGCCAGCAGATGGGACCGCGTCTCGCCGATGTTGGAGCCCAGGCCGAGAAAGCCCCGCCGCGCCGGGCTCACCGACCGCGGGCCTTGCGCTGCGCGGGGCTCACCGACCGCCGGCCTCGCGCCACACCTCGACCGATACCTCGGTCACCGGGAGGGCCAGGGGCGGCTCGGGCTTGGCCGCCTTGACCCACACCGCATGGGCCCCGTACTGCTCCAGCAGGCGATCCGCGATCGCCGCACACAGCCGCTCGAGCGTCTTGTAGGAGCGCTGCTGAGCGACCAGCGTGGCCAGCTCGCAGACCTGGCCATAGTCGATCGTGTCCTCGATGCGGTCGGTGAGCGTCGCGTCACACTCCCCGACGTCGAGACGTAGGTCCAACAACAAGCGCTGTCCCACTTCTCGCTCGGCCGCCGTCACACCGTGATGGGTGTACAGCGACAGGCCGCTGATCTCGATCGTGACCTCGGGCTCGGAGCCCTCCTCGTCCTCCTCGTCTACCTCGTCGAAATCGTCGGCGTCATCCTCGGCCATGGCCGTCGGACCGTAGCAGCCACGACCTGCAGCGCATCGTGGGTCGGGGCCACGTCGTGGACGCGGAAGACCCGCGCGCCGCGCTCGAAGGCGAGCACGTTGACGGCCACCGTGGCCGCCACGCGATCGCCGACGTCGCGTCCGGTCAGACGACCCAGAAACGACTTGCGCGAGGCCCCCATCACCACCGGTCGGCCGAGCGCCACCAGCTCGTCGAGCCTGCGCAGCAACTCGAGGTTGTGCGCCAGCGTCTTGCCGAAGCCGATTCCGGGATCCAGCAGGATCCGCTCCTCGGCGATGCCCTCACCGACCGCGAAGGCCATCCTCGCCTCCAGGAACGACTTGACCTCTGAGACGACGTCGTCGTAGTGGGGGTCGTCCTGCATCGTGCGCGGCTCGCCCAGCATGTGCATCAGGCACACCTCGGCCCCGGTCGAGGCGACGACCTCCGCCATCGCGGGATCGCTGCTCAGGGCCGTCACGTCGTTGACCAGCGAGGCGCCCGACCGCAACGCCGCCTCGGCCACCGGCGCCTTGGAGGTGTCGATCGAGATTCGCGCCTGGGCGCCGCCGGCCACAAGCCCCTCGATCACCGGCATCACCCGGCGCAGCTCCTCGGACTCCGAGACCGGGTCGGCCCCCGGGCGGGTCGACTCGCCGCCCACGTCGAGGATCGCCGCACCCTCGGCCTCCAGCTCCAGGCCGTGTCGCACCGCCAGCTCCGCGTCGAGCCAGCGCCCGCCGTCGGAGAAGGAGTCCGGGGTCACGTTGACGATCCCCATGACCGCAAAGCCCGAGCTCATCAGTCCTCGCCGGGCCAGCGACCGGTCCGGTCGAAGTACTCGCGCGCTCGCTCCTCCTCCTCGCGCTCCTCGTTGGAGCGCACGCTGAGGCGGAACAGCCAGTTCATCATCCACACGATCACGGCCACCACCAGCAGCCCCACCCCGGCCCCCGACTCCAGCGAATGGGTGTTGGCCAGGTCTGAGTAGCTGCCGTGGCCGATCACCAGCAGCGCCACGCCGGCGACGGCGATCGCCACCGGCAGCCATACGCGGGTGAGCTTGAGGATCACGCCCGAGGCGACGGGGCGCGGAAACTACTCGGCCGTGCCGCTGGCCAGACCGGGCCGCGGCAGGGGGCGCGGAGCGTCGCGCCCGGCGCGCTCGGCCGGGGTGTCCGTGACGGCCGTCGGCATCTCGGGCGGGGCAGGCGCCTCAGACCCGAACACATCCTCCTCGGTGCGACCCTCGAGCAGCGCCTCGAACTGTTCCTTCTCGATCGTTTCGCGCTTGACGAGGATCTCGGAGAGCTTGGTCAGCGACTCGCGCTTCTCGGTGAGGATGGCCTTGGCATGGACGTGCGCGGTCTCGATGATGCGGCGGACCTCGTCGTCGATCTCGCGCGCGATCTCGTCGGAGTAGTCGGGCTCGGAGCTGAACTCGCGGCCGAGGAAGGGCTGGCCGTGGTCGTGCCCGAACACCCGAGGGCCGAGCTTGTCGGACATCCCGAAGCGCATCACCATCTGCTTGGCGGTCGCGGTGACCTTCTCCAGGTCGTTGGATGCCCCGGTGGTGATCTCGTCGAAACAGATCTCCTCGGCGGCGCGACCGCCCAGGGTCATCGCCAGCGTGTCCTGCAGCTCCGCGCGGGTGGTGAGGAACTTGTCCTCACCGGGCAGTGAGATTGTGTAGCCGAGCGCCTGGCCGCGGGAGATGACTGAGATCTTGTGAATCGGATCGGAGTTGGGCAGGAAGTGGCCGACGATCGCGTGGCCCATCTCGTGATACGCCGTGATCCTGCGCTCCTTGTTGCTCATCACCCGCGTCTTCTTCTCGGGCCCGGCGATCACGCGCATGATCCCCTCCTCGAGCTCGACCTGGGTGATCTCGCGCTTTCCGTTGCGGGCCGACAGCAACGCGGCCTCGTTGACGAGGTTGGACAGGTCGGCGCCGGTGAAACCGGGGGTCTGGCCGGCGAGCGCGTCCACGTTGATCTCCCGGGCGAGCGGCTTGCCGCGGGTGTGGACCTCGAGGATCTTCTTGCGCCCGAGGCGATCGGGCCGGTCGACGACGATCTGGCGATCGAAGCGACCGGGGCGCAGCAGCGCCGGGTCAAGGATGTCGGGCCGGTTGGTGGCGGCGATGAGGATGATGTTGGCCTTCATCTCGAATCCGTCCATCTCCACCAGCAGCTGGTTGAGCGTCTGCTCACGCTCGTCGTGACCGCCGCCCAGTCCGGCGCCGCGATGGCGCCCGACGGCGTCGATCT
This sequence comes from Solirubrobacteraceae bacterium, assembly GCA_017882405.1. The sequence continues at coordinate 11,364 of JADGPO010000044.1, forward strand.
CGTCCATGAAGATGATGCAAGGACTATTTTGCTTGGCCTGCTCGAACAGGTCACGCACGCGCGAGGCACCCACGCCGACGAACATCTCGACGAAGTCCGAGCCGGAGATCGAGAAGAAGGGGACGCCCGCCTCGCCGGCGACGGCGCGGGCCAGCAGCGTCTTGCCGGTGCCGGGCGGTCCGTACAGGAGCACGCCCTTGGGGATCCGGGCGCCCAGCGCCTGGAACTTCTTGGGGTTCTCGAGGAACTCCTTGATCTCGTGCAGCTCCTCGACCGCCTCGTCCACGCCCGCCACGTCGCGGAACGTGATCTTTGGACTGTCTACCGACATCCGCTTCGCGCGCGACTTGCCGAACGACATCACCTTGGAGCCGCCGCCCTGAACCTGGTTCATGAGGAACAGCCAGAACCCGATGAAGATGATCACCGGCAGCAAGTAGGTGAGCAGCGATAGCCACGCGCTCGAGCCCTTCCCCTGCACGTTGAAGCCGGCGGTTGGGACCTCGGTCTTGGCCTGGTTGATCAGCGCCGTCGCGTACTGGTCGGGGTAGCCGACCGTGTACTGCGTACCGTCCTTGAGCGTGACGTTCGCGCTGTTGGCCTTCTGGTCCAGCGACAGCTTGGACACCTGGCCGTGGTCCAGCGAATAGATCATGTCGCCGAACGTGTGGGTCGGCCCGTGGTTGGAGCTGCCGATCAGCTTCTGGGCGAAGAACGCCAGGACGACGACGATCAGAATCGGAAACGCGGCGCTCTTGAAGAACCTGCTCATAGATGATTTCCGCGGCGGTTTCGGTCGAGAGCCGCGGATCAGCAAGCGTAGCAGCCCAGTTTGGGGTGCAGGCCGGGTATCACTGCTTCAGCGCCGCGACGTAGGGAAGGTTCCGGTAGCGCTCGGCATGGTCCAGACCGTAACCGATCGCAAACCGATCGGGGATCTCGAAGCCCACGTAACGCGTCTCCAGGTCCACCTTCTGGCGCTCGGGCTTCATCAACAGGGCGCACACCTCCAGCGAGGCGGGGTTGCGACCCGCGAGGTTGCGCAACAGGTATTGCAGCGTCAGGCCCGAGTCGACGATGTCCTCCACGATCAGGACGTCGCGGCCCTCGATCGCCGCGTCGAGGTCCTTGAGGATCCGCACCACGCCGCTGGACTTGGTCGCCGAGCCGTAGGAGGCGACTGCCATGAAGTCGACCTCGACGGGAATCTCGAGGTGGCGCATCAGGTCCGAGAGGAAGAACACCGCGCCCTTGAGCACCCCGATCAGGAGCAGGTCCTTGCCGGCGTAGTCGCGCGATACCTCGGCGGCGAGCTCGCGCACGCGGGTGTTCAGGTCCTCGGCTCCTACGAGGATCTCCCCAATCGCTCCGTCGGCGCTCACGGCGTCGATTCTATGAGGGCGGGCGTGGCGGCGAACGAGACGACCCCTGACCGAGCGGTGGCGCGCACCCCGCTCGGCAGGTCCAGCGCGGCCGTCCCGTGGTCACTCATGGCCGCCACCTCGTCGGCACGCCGCCCGACCCCCGCGGCGGGACGCCCGGCGGCCGCATCGGCCAGGCGCTGGACGACCAGGCGGCGCAGCGCCGGAGCCAGGCTCCGCAGCACCGAGAGCTCGATCTCTGACCGGCCCGCCAGGACCCCCTGCACGAGCTCGTCGAGCACCGCCGCCTCGTCGCGCAGCGTCTGGGCCAGGGCGAGCACGTTGGCCTGCGCCGCGGGATGGATCGCCTCCAGCGCCGGCACCAGCCAGTGACGCACGCGCCCGCGTGCGTAGGCGGAGGTGGCGTTGGTCTCGTCGTCGCGCCACTGAAGGCCACGCGCGTGGCAGTGCGCGGCCGTGCGCGCGCGTGTGATACTGAGGAGCGGGCGGATCAGCCGGCCGTCGCGCGGACGCATCCCCAGCAGCGCCCGGCGGCTGGGCGAGGAGGCCAGGCGGTACAGGATCGTCTCCACCTGGTCGGTCGCCGTGTGGCCGGCGGCCACATCGCCATCCTGCGCTTGCGCCAGCTCGCGTGCCGCCGCATAGCGCAGCTCTCGCGCCCAGGCCTGCCGGTTGCCGCGCGCGGGCGCCTCCGCGCGCCGCACCTCCAGGGCCACGCCGAGCTCCCGGCAGGTCCGTGCGCAGTGTCGCTCGTCCACGTCGGCCGAGTCCCGCAGTCGGTAGTTGACGTGCAGCGCGGTGACCGCCGCCGGGCCGGCGATCCGGACGGCCACGTCCAGCAGGCAGGTGGAGTCCCGGCCGCCCGAGTAGAGCACCACCACTGCGTGCCCGGCCACCAGCAGCCCACCGTCGCGGACCTGCGGCTCCAGGTCCATCAGTCCTCCTCGCGCCGGCGTGCGATGAACACCTCGGTCGACTCCCGAAAGCCCTTGAGCCGCACCTCGCCGATCATCTCGAACTCCAGATGGGGCGCCGAGGCAGCGTCGACGACCGGCCGCGTCACCAGCACCTCGCCCCCGGCCGAGCGAGCGGCGATCCGCGAGGCGATGTTGACATCGCGGCCGTAGTAGTCGCCGTCCCGGTACATGGCGACGCCGTAGTGCACGGCGATGCGCGGCAGCGGTCGTTCGGTCTGCATCGCCTGAAAGCCGACGGCCCAGTCGGTCAGCCTCGCCGGGTCAGAGCCGACGATCATCGCTTCGTCGCCGATCGTCTTGATCACCCGCGCTTCGTCGGGGAGCGTCACCTCCACGGCTTCGACGAACCGCTCCACGGCGTCCACCGCCGTCTGCTCGCCCTCCTCCTCGGTCAACCGTGTGTAGCCGGCCAGGTCGGCGAAGGCGATCGCCACCCGCATCCGCCCCAGGTCGATCGAGGTCCCGTCGACGTCTGACTCCATGTGGCCGATCACGTCCTGCTCGACGAAGTGCATCAGGTAGCGCTGGTGGACCTGGTCGAGCACCGGACCGACCAGTGGCAGCACCTCGCGTGAGAGGGCGTGCATCTGCTCGGCGGTCTCCACGCCGGTCGAGCCCGAGCGCAGCAGCGGCTCGTGCACGTACAGGTGAAAGAGCCGTACCTCGGCATCCGCGATCCTCGCCATCGACTGACCGTAGACCCGGACCAGCTGCAGCAGCGCCACCAGCGGGAAGCCGGACTCGAGCACCGCGGACACGTAGCGCAGCAGCTGAAGATCGTCCCCGCTGATCGTGTCGGAGTGGCCGGGGCTGATCCCCATACTGTTGATCAGCCGTTGCACCAGGCGCTCGTCCAGTCCCGTCTCCCGAGCCGCCTCGCGTATCGGGACGCGGGCCTGGTCTGAGGGGAACAGCTCCTCCAAGAAGCCGAACGCCAACCGCCCCTCCTCGGTGGCCCGCTGGATCTCGGCCAGGGTGTGCCCGCGCTCGCGCATTCGCGCCACCACGCGGGCGCTGCCGAGCGCCGAGGGGGTCCACTCGCCGTCGAACTGGGGCACCAACCCGCGCCGCACCCAGCGCCGCAAGGTGTCAGGGGTGACGCCAACGCGGCGGGCTGCCTCCGTCAGCGTCATCTCGCCACAGACCGGCAGGCCATCGGGCGCGCAAGTCGGCGGCGAAGTCCCGATGAGAACGGGGCCCCGCCGCCCGCGGACGTTACGGCCCGCTGCGTCGGCCGTCGGCGCTCGTCACGTTTCCGGCGGCGCCTCGCGGTCGCGCCCACGGGCGCCACCACGATCCGGCCTGTTGCCTTGCGTGTTGAGTTAGGTCTACTCGCCATCGCCGCGCGTGTCAATACTGCTGCACATAAAGAGCACCGCACCGCCACTGGGCGGCGGCCGGGTCAGAGTTCCAGGTGAGGGTAATCGGCGGCGACCATGTCCCGGTAACGCGCGTACAGGGGCTTGGTGATGGGGATCATCGCGAGTGCCGCCTTGACGTCACCGCCGGCCTTGATCCGCCGCCGCGCGATCGCGATCGCGATGTTCTCCCTGCCCTGGAAGTACCGGTTGGCGGTCTCCGAGCTCATCGCCATCTTCACCTGGGGCTCCCAGTCGATCTCGTCGGACCACTCCCACGCCAGGTTCGCTTCACCCGATCGGCCCGCGCGGACGTTGACGACCAGGTCCAGGTCAGTGAACTCGAAGCGCTGCGGCGTGTCGGCGTCGCGCAGCGCCGGCCCCATCTGCGCGTCGTCGCTCATCAGCGCGAACGTCCGGTCCATGACCTCGCGGAACTCCCGGGCTGAGTTGAATTCCGCCATCGCGGGGCCAGTCTAATGTGCTGGCGCCGAATGCCTCACACCATCCATCTCCAGCCGACGGCGCCGCTCGCCGCGCGCGTGCTGCTCCCAGGCGATCCCGGGCGGGCGCTTCTCCTCGCGCAGGCGCTGCTGTCGAAGCCGAAGATGTTCAACCACAATCGCGGCCTGTGGGGTTACAGCGGCGCAGCGCTGCTCGACGACGAGCCGCTCACGATCCAGAGCACGGGGATGGGCGGTCCCAGCGCGGCGATCGTGATCGCCGAGCTGGCGGACCTGGGGGCTGCCACGCTGATGCGCGTGGGCACCTGCGCAGCGCTCGATGGGGCGCTCGAGCTCGGTGAGCTGCTGGTCGTCTCAGAAGCGGTATGCGAGGACGGGACAAGCCGTGCGCTGCAGCCTGCGCCCCGTGTCTCGCCCGATCCGGATCTCCTGGCCCGGGTGCGCGGGACCGGCCGGGCGCGCGCCGGCGCCGTGGTCTCCACCGATCTGTTCTACGACACCCCGCCGGGGACCGAGGAGCGCTGGCGCGACGAGGGAGCCATGGCGGTCGAGATGGAGGCGGCAACCCTGTTCGCGCTGGCGGCCCGCCGTCAGCTGCAGGCCGGCGCGCTGCTGATCGTCACCGATCTGCTATTCCCGACGCGGCAGCGAATCGAGCCCGAGCGGCTGCACGAGGCCGAGCACCGGCTCGGCGAGCTGGCCGTCGCGGCCCTGGCCGTCTGAGCGGGCTACTTCCCCTTGGCGGGCGGCGGGGACGCCTCGCGACCTGAGTCCTCCAGTCGCTCCAGCGCGGCCTCGATCCGGGTCAGCCGCTCGTCCAGCGAGGCGGTCTGAGAGCTGCGCTGCAGACGATCGTCGAGGCGATCCAGCCCGTCCTCGATCCCCTCCAGCCGCTGCGAGACGCTCCGCACGCGGCGGGTCAGCCGCTCCAGGTCGCTGGCCGAGGGCAGGTTGAGAGCCCCCATCGCGACCTCCTGGGCACGCATCGCGCGCTCGCGCGTCTCGAAGGCGGCGGACAGCGCCCCCGACACGACCGGGTTCCCCAGCAGCTCCTGGGCAAGCTTTCCGATCGCTTCTTCGCCCTGGCGGGTAACACGGGTCTTGAGGCCTTCTTCATCGCTCATGCCCGGCGACTTTACCGTCAGCGCCTCACGGCGCCCCCAAAGTCCTTGAACCTCACCCTCGACTCGAACCTTAGCCTGCCGGTTTCCGACGACTCGCGAGCCGCCGGATCCCGGTTTTCGGCCTCGCAGCCCTCAGACGCTCCTCACGCGGGCGCGCGCATACGCTCGCGGGTGACGTAGCGTGAACGCCCCGGTTCTAAATTGCAAACCTCCGTACCAGTCAGTAGCGTCCGGCTCGCACGACCCATGTTGCAGCGAATTCGACGCATGAGAGGCGTACGCTGATGGTGGTAGGAGAGGACCGACGAGCTTGTTGATCAAGCGCCGGCTGCGAGCGGTGCTGTCGCTCGCTGCAGCCACGCTCGTCGTCCTGGCGACGGCGGCCGTCCCCGTCGCATTCGCAGATCCCTGCACCGTGACGGTGACCCTGGTCGGCGGCGTGGTCCAGCAGGTCCCTGTCGACGCCACCCCCGGTGTGATCCCCGATCTGCACCTCCCGGCCGTCGTCTCCGAGACGATGATCTGCACCACCTCGACCACCCCGTCGTCGAGCAGCAGCAGCAGCACGACGACGACCACCACCACCACCACCACCACCACCACCACCAGCCCCCTCACCGCCTCCAGCTCCACCACCACGTCCACTTCCTCCACCACGTCGTCATCGCCCAGCACCTCGTCGAGCTCGTCCTCCACCACGACCTCGAGCTCAACCTCAGCCTCGCCTTCACACTCCAAGGCGCCCGGTAAGACCAAGACGACGACCACCAACACGACGCCGCAGCCCAGCTCGTCGTCGCCGCAGAAGTCCTCCAGCCACGGTCAGTCACCTTCGAACCCGTCCAAGAACGCCAAGCGCCCCAAGCGCACGGGCAAGAGCAAGAAGAGCAAGTCCGGCTCGTCCAATGCCAACCTGCCCTCCGGCAAGGGCGTGCCCAAGACGTCGAACCCGACCTTCTCGCTGTCGCTGCCCGGCCCGTCTCCGATCGGGGTCCCGAACTTCTTCATCGACTCCTTCCGGATCCCGCCGTTCCTGATCCCGATTTACCAGGCGGCCGGCATCGAGTACCAGGTGCCGTGGCAGGTGCTGGCCGGGATCAACGAGATCGAGACCGACTACGGCCGCAACCTGTCGGTGTCGTCCGCCAACGCCGTCGGCTGGATGCAGTTCCTCCCCTCGACGTGGAAGGAATGGGGCGTGGACGCCAACGGGGATGGCGTCGCCGATCCCTACAACCCCGTCGACGCGATCTTCACCGCCGCGCGCTACCTGCACGCCGCGGGGGCGTCCAAGAACCTCTCGCAGGCGATCTTCGCCTACAACCACGCCGGCTGGTACGTGCAATCGGTCCTCCTGCGCGCCAAGCTGATCGGCGGGATCCCCTCACAGCTGGTGGGCGCCCTCACCGGCCTGGTGGAGGGTCACTTCCCCGTCGCCGCGCCGGCCAAGTACGCCGACAACTCGGTGGTCTCCCTGTCGAAGCACAAGGTCAAGGGCGCCAACGCCGCGATCGCGATCAACTCCGATCCCAAGAGCAAGGGCACGTCGATCTTCGCCAAGAAGAGCTCACCCGTGATCGCCGTCAACGACGGCAAGATCGTCAAGGTCGGCTCCAACCGGGCGCTCGGCCGCTACGTCAAGCTGCAGGACTCCACCGGCAACATCTACACCTACGCGCATCTGGGGAGCGTCTCGAACACCTACCCCGTGGCCAAGCCGGTGAGGATCACCGCCAAGGACATCGCCCAGGAGCTCGCGGCACCCAAGATCAAGGCGCCCAGCGCGCCGGCCTCCGCGGGCATGCAGCAGACCACCCCGGCCGCCACCGCGACGCCGGCCACGCACGGCAAGGCCAAGACCAAGGCGCCGTCAAAGGCGGGCGCGGGTGCCACGAAGGCGCCCGGCAACTCGGCGGGCGCCGCGTCCTCGCAGACCGGGACCATCTCCGCACCGCTGGTCAAGGAGCGGTTGTTCGCCCACCCGTCGCGCTCGGCCTCCTATGCGGCCGGCGGCAACCTCCAGCTCAAGAGCACCACCCCGCAGGTCACGAGCTTTGAGAACTACTTCTCGGACGCGCTGCACCTGGGCAAGAAGCAGTACACGCTCAAGCACCTCAAGGCCGGATCGATCGTGATCGCCGGAACGATCCTCGGCCGCGTCGGCGGTCCCAGCCAGGGCCTCTCGCCCCACCTGTACTTCACGATCCAGCCGGCCGGCAAGGGCGCCCCGAACATCGACCCCAAGCCGATCCTCGACGGATGGAAGCTGCTGGAGGCGACCGCCGTCTACCGGGCCGCCAACGTCGACCCGTTCTACGGTCCGGGCGCCAAGAACCCGACCGTCGGCCAGGTTCTGCTGATGTCCAAGCAGCAGCTCACGCTGCGGGTGCTGTCAGACCCGCAGGTGCGGATCTACAACTGCGGGCGGCGCGACATCCAGAGCGGCCAGATCGACCGGCGCGTGCTGGCGACGATCGAGTTCCTCTCCGCGTCGGGCCTGGACCCGTACGTGTCCGGACTCAAGTGCGGCGCCTCCGTCAACGCCAAGACCGGCACCGACCAGCAGGGCGTCACCGGCCAGAGCGTCGACATCTCCAAGATCAACAACATCCCGGTGGCCGGCCACCAGGGCGCCGGCTCGATCACCGACATCGCCATCCGCCGTCTGCTCACGCTCCAGGGCTCGATGCGGCCTGACGAGATCATCTCCGACATCGCCTACAAGGCCCAGCCCAACACACTCGCCCTGCCCGACCACCGCAACCGGATCCAGATCACCTACACGCCCGACTACGGCACCAACAAGAAGCTCTCCAAGCAGATCAAGAGCATCCTGCAGCCGGGCCAGTGGGAGCAGCTGATCAACCGCATCAGCCAGATCCCCGAGCCGGTCGTGCCGATCGCCCCCAGCAAGTACGCGATCCGCAAGCACAAGGGCTGATCGCTCCGGCGGCCGTGAAGGGCGGCCGCGCGGGATGAGCGCCGAGCGGACGCCCACCACGCTGTATCGCTTCGCTCAGGTCGAGCTGCCGTGGGCGCTCGGCCCGTCCGACGGCCGCTATCTCGTCCGGCACGACGGCGAGGCCGAGGCCGCGCCGTCACACGTGATCGTGTTCGCCACCCTCGGAGCCCCAGAGCGCCGGCGCCTGTCGCGCCGGCGCCGCTCACGGCCCGCCGAGCCCCAGCCGGAGCCGACGCCCGTGGTCACCGGACGCGCCACGGTGATCGACGTGGCCCGTCCGCTACGGGGCGGCGACGAGGCGGCCGCGTGGCTGCGCGCCGCCGGGGAGCGGGAGCTGGAGGAGGCTCTGGGAACCCTGAACCGTGCGCTGCACGCGTTTCGCCTGGTATCCGCGGACCCGTACCTGCACGCCGTGGGCCGCCAGCAGGCGATCATGGCCCGGATCGGCTACGGCGCCGGTGAGCAGGTGGCCGACGGCCTGTGGGCTGACGCCCGTGAGCTGATCGCCCGATCCGCGCGTCAGCGTCGCGCTCGGATCCTGACACCGCAGGCCCGCCTGGCCGGCGTGCTGGGGGCGCGCGAGCGGGCGCTGGCCTGCGAGGAGCTGACCCTGCGCGCGCGCCTGGACCTCGACCACGGCCGCCCGCGCGAGGCGGCGCTGCAGCTGCTCGTCGCGCTCGACGCGGCGCTGGCCGAGCTGTCCGGCGACTCGCGGGCCGAGGTGCTGGCCGAGCGGCTGAGCGAGCTGCGCGGTCAGCGCGAGGCCGTGGCGGGCGCGGCTCAGTCGGCCCTCATGGGATCGACGAGCGCTGCCGAGCTTCAGACCGTCGCCTTCACGGTCGGCCGCCTGGAGGCCGCGCTACGCGCCTGGTCCGCCGCCAGCGCTTGAGCCGGCCCCACCCACCCCTACGCCCACCAGCTCCGGCCCGAGCTCGGCGAGCACCGCCTCCAGCTCTTGCACGACATCGCGGCCGCAGCGTACGACCGCCCGCCCGTCGAACGGCGTGGCGCCCTGGGTGATGATCGCCACCTGTCCCCCGGCGGTCAGCGTCACCGCCGGCAGCTGCGCCACCGGGTAGACCTCCAGCGAGGAGCCGATGCACAGCAGCAGGTCGGCGTCGGCCGCCAGCTGCTCGGCACGCGCCAGCGCATCGGCGGGCAGGTACTCGCCGAACAGGATCACGTCGGGCTTGAGCGGCTGACCGCAATCGCAGCGGGGGATCCCGGCGGCGTCCTCACGCTGGCGGCTGCGCACGTCGGCCAGCGGATACCGCTCCCGGCAGGCCAGGCACGAGGAGTGATCGATCGTGCCGTGCACCTCCACCAGCTCGCGGGTTCCGGCCCGGGCGTGCAGGCGATCGATGTTCTGAGTGATCACGGCCTCCAGCAGCCCCGCCTGCTCCAGCCGGGCGAGGGCCGCGTGCGCGCCATTGGGCCGCTTGTGCTCGAGCGTCTGGAAACGGTCGCCGTAGAAGTGCCAGAAGCGCTCGGGATCACGCCGGAAGACGTCGATGTGGGCGACCTCCATCGGATCCACGCTGGTCCACAGACCGGTGCCGGGGGTGCGGAAGTCCGGAATCCCGGAGGGCACCGAGATACCCGCGCCGGTCAGCGCCACCACCGAGTCGGCGCCGTGGATCAGCTTCGCCAGCCGCGCGGCCTCACTGGACATGCGCCGGAGTTTACGTTCCCGGTGGGTAGGCGGACTCGACGCTCGCGCCGAAGCGCGAGAGCGTCTGCTCCAGCGACGCCGTCATCGCTCGGCGGATGAACAGCAGGTCGATCAACGGGGTCACGGGCGAGCGGCGCCTGATCTCGTAGGCGAGGCTCAGCTCGACGCGCACCCCCGGCGGTTGTGCTGAGAAGGCGATGCTCTGGCGACCGTGGATCGATTCGTCTGAGACCTCCAGCGTCTGACCCCGGCGAGGCGCGTGGTCGACCACGCGCTCGGTCACGTGACCGCGCCCGGCGGGTCCCGATCGCCAGCTCACGGTTGCGCCGGCGCCCGGCCAATCGCCCTCCACGCTCAGCACCTGCTCCAGGCCGTCGACCCATTCCGCCCAGCGGCCGGTGTCATACCAGTGCGACTCGGCCTCTGGTACCGAGGCGGTGAACGTCCGGACGACTCGCACAGTCCGCATGCTCACCCTTTCGCCGCCCCGCACGAGTAGCCTGTCGCGATCATGGCGCAGAGCCTCCCCGAAGCCGTAGAGCCCTACCCGGAGATCTCCTCCAAGGCCTACGAGCATCCGGCCGACAAGGCAGCGACGGCAGCGCTCAAGGCCGTGCCGACGCTCGACACGGTCGTGCGCAAGCTGGTCGAGTACCGCTACGAGCGCGCGCTGCGCCAGTCCTTCCTCGGCAACTCGATCAAGGTCTCCGAGCGCCAGCTGCCCGAGCTGTGGGCGTCCTACCGCGGCGTGCACCGCATCCTCGACATGCCCGAGGACTATGACCTGTACGTCAGCTCGTCGCTGTACTGGAACGCGCTGACGATCGGATCCCAGAACCCGATGCTGGTGATGGGCTCCAACCTGCTCGAGCAACTCGGTCCCGGCGAGCAGCGGACGATCATCGCCCACGAGATGGGACACATCCTCTCCGACCACGTCCTCTACACGACCGCGCTGAACATCCTCCTCGCGGCGGGCGGCGGACTGCCGCTGGGGCTCGGTCTGCCGGTGCGGGCGGTGCGCGCGGTGCTGCTGGAGTGGAGTCGCGCGGCCGAGCTCAGCTGCGACCGGGCGGCGACGCTGGCGGTGCGCGACCCCCGGATCGTGTGCCGCGCGCTGATGGTCCTCGCCGGCGGGATCCCCGCCGATCAGCTCAGCCTCGATGCGTTCATGGCCCAGGCGATGGAGTACGAGAACTGGGACGACGCCCACGACCGGGTGCGCCGCTTCTTCAACGAGATCAACGTCACCCACGCCAACGCGGTCCGGCGCGTCTCCGAGGTCATGCGCTGGGTGCAGAGCGGCGAGTACGACCGCATCGTCCGCGGCGAGTACCGCCGCCGCGGCGAGGAGACCAACGTCCGCGAAGAGGCCTCCGCGGCGATGCAGTTCTACTCCGAGCGCTTCCGCGCGATGTTCCGCGAGCTGGGCGAGAACGTCACCAGCATCGGCGGCCAGATGGGCGACATGAGCCAACAGGTCGCCGACTGGATCCGCAAGCGCGGATCCGGCTAGCCCCGTCCCGGTGTCGCACAGCGGTGTGATGGAGTTGCTCACGCCCGGTACCACTACTCATGGAATGCAGCAGCGGGCGCACGAGGCGATCCATGGGGTCGTGCTGATCGCCGCGATGCTCATCTGACCGGGCGGAATTCAGGCCGGCGTACGTGCGCTGGCCGGGGGCAGCGGCACCGGCGAACGCCACCATCACGCCGTCGCCGGTGTTCTTGATCTCCCGACCATCCGCCTGGGCGATCTCGGCCTTCAGTAGCGCGAAGTGCTCGCCGCGCCAGCGGCCTGCCACCGCCGGCCCGACCCGCGACTCCAGGCCCGTGGAGCCCACGAGATCGGTGGACAGGATCGTGACGGTCTCAACCGCGTCCATGGCTCCCGCCGCGTCCTTCGCCCGACGCGGACCCGTCGTGCTGGGCCGCCATCGTCGCCGCGAGCTCGGTCCGGTTCGCGACGCCGAGCTTGAGATACACGTTGGAGAGGTGCATCTTCACCGTGCTGCGAGCGATGAACAGCCGCGTGGCGATCTCGGGATTTGAGATCCCAGTGGCGGCGAACCGGGCGGCGTCGAGCTCGGTCGGCGTCAGGCTCGACAGCCCACTCGACGGCCGGCCGCGCGGGCCGCGGGACCGGCGGGCGTAGGCGATCGCCTCGGTGAGCGCCATCGCGTGTCCCTCCTGCACTCCCCTACGCCGCCGCCGACTTTCCGCCCTTGGAACGTGCGGCCTTTGCCCGGCATCCGTTCTGGGTGACCCGCTATCGCGAGGGCGAGCTTCACTCCTCGGGTGATTACCCCAACCAGGGCCCGTCGGGCGAGGGCCTTCCCGCCTACGTCGCGGGCCGGCACAGCATCGTGGGCGAGGACGTCGTTGTCTGGTACACGACCGGCTTCACCCATCTGCCCTCCGTCGCACAGTCGGAAGCCGCTGCGTCCTCTGACTCGGGGACGGAAGTAGGAGCAGGTCAGCTCTGCGCAAACGCCGGCAGGTCTGAGCGCTGACGTGCGAATGCGTCTCGCCGGACTCGGCGAGACGCGGATGTCGTCCCTGCATCCGGGGAGGAGGAGCTGTCTGGCGCGAGACGGCGAGACGACTGCCGGAGCGGCAAAGGGGCTGTCTCCGCGTACCGGAGCCGGCGGCTCTTTCCGCGCGGGCGGAACGGCCCACGCCTCGTCGCACTTGATGCTGCTCAGGTGCTGTAGGGTCGCGCGAAACCTATGAGAAGGGGACACGTGGCATATCTGCTGACGCACTTCTGGCCGGGAGGGACTGAGGAGCAGTACCGCACGACGCTTGCCGCCGTCACCGAGGCTTCGGGTGGTAGGATTCCTGAGCAATTCCATGCGGCGGGCCCGACGGATGGCGGAATTCTGATCGTGGCTGTGCAGGAGTCCAAAGAAGCGGCCGACCGTTTCGTGCGCGAGACCCTGATGCCGCTCCTGCCCATCGAGGGAGGTCTCGTGGGTCCGCCAGAGGAGCGCGGTGCCGAGATCATTCGCTCCTTCGGGCTTTCAGACTGACGCCACCGAAGCCGGTCCTCGGTCGGAAGACGACCCGGGTAGCTGTCGGCGCAGACGTGTCGCTCTTGGTTCCGCGGAGAGCGACACGTCGGGATGCGCGAGCCCAGTCATCCTGCTCCCCGTGGCTGGCTGGCCGCGCAGCCCGCCACGACCGACTGAGCCGCTCTGCGCGAGTGACACAAGTCGTCGCCGGAGAGCCCCGGGCTGCTCGTTCGCCGCGGGCCCTTGACTTTCATCGGTCGCGCACAGCGACAGCCGTTCGTGCCCGGCCCGCCCAGCCGGAGCGCTCCTAGGCCACAGCAAGCCACCAGTGCAGGGGCGGGTGGGCCGAACTTCGCACGAGCGCTATCGCGTGAATCCGAGCGTCCCGCGAGCGACGTAGGGACTGCTGCAATGGACAGAAGGGGCAGCCGGTGGCAGCAGCGCTGTGGCGGTCGACCACACCGCTATGCGATACCGGGGCGCGGCCAGTCCCACCGGCGACGCGATCAGAGCACGCATCCCCATGTCGACCAACGCGTGCCTCAAAAGCACCGCTGACGCTCGCGCCCCTCCGCAGCCCTTGACAAAAGAACAATTGCGATATATCGTTGACCCATCGTTAAAAACAACCAAAGGAACAACGATATGTACGGCAATTCTTTTGCTCACGAATGGCCCGGGGCGAGCCCCTGGGCACCGAAGTACCAGCGACACCATGACGAGCCCGATGAGGGCGGTCGGCACGGCGGCGGCCACCGTGGACGCCACGGCGGTCCACGCTCCGAGGGTCGCCACGGCGGTCCACGCGGCGGCCGCGGCGCCAGGGCGGCGTTCGCGCGCGAGCTCGCCCAGCAGTGGGCGTTCACCCGCGGCAAGGGACACGGGCGTCACCGCCCCTCTCCCGAGGAGCTCGAGGAGCTGATCGCGCTGCGCCGCATGCGCGGCGGTCCGTTCTCCGGCCCCGGACCCTTCGGTCGCGGCCCCCGCGGTCGCGGACGGGGTCGCGCCCGGCGCGGCGATGTCCGCCTGGCGGTCCTGCGCCTGCTGGCGGAGGAGCCGAGCAACGGCTACCAGCTGATGCAGGCGATCGAGCAGCGCAGCGACGGCCGCTGGCGGCCGAGCCCCGGCTCGATGTACCCGACGCTCGCCCAGCTCGAGGACGAGGGGTTCATCCGGAAGATCGACGGCAGCAACCCACGACTGGTCGAGATCACCGACGCCGGACGCTCCCATCTGGAAAGCCGCGCCGGCGAGCCCGCGCCGTGGGAGCCCCAGGACGAGGCGGGCGAGGACGCCCTCTCCGAGCTCGGCCCGGTGATCATGGGCCTGGGCAAGGCGGCCTGGCAGGTGGCCTCGGTCGGCGATGCCGAGCAGCGCTCGCGCGCCGTCGAGCTGCTGGCCGAGGCGCGTCGCGCCCTTTACCGGATCCTCGCCGAGGAGCCCGAGGGCGACGACGGCACCGACTCCGACCCCGAGACCGGCGACGAGCCGTCCGAGTCCTGAAGGACTAAGGTTAGGGACCGAAATGTCGACCGCTTCCGCCATCACCGTCCGTGGCCTCACCAAGAGCTTTGGCGAGGTGCGGGCGGTGCGGGGCGTGGACTTCGAAGTGGCGGCGGGCGAGGTGTTCGGCTTCCTGGGACCCAACGGTGCCGGCAAGACGACCACCATCAACATGCTCTGCACGCTGGCCAAGCCGACCTCCGGCGAGGCCCGCGTGGCCGGGCACGACGTGGTCTCCGAACGCGACGACGTACGCCGCAACATCGGCCTGGTTTTCCAGGATCCGACGCTCGACGGGTATCTGACCGCCGAGCAGAACCTCAAGCTCCATGCCGAGCTCTACGGCGTCCAGTCCGATCTCGTGCAGCCGCGCATGCACCAGGTGATGGAGATGGTCGGCCTGTGGGACCGCAAGGACTCGGTCGTGGGCACCTTCTCGGGCGGCATGCGCCGGCGGCTGGAGATCGCCCGCGGGCTGATGCACTCGCCGCGCGTGCTGTTCCTCGACGAGCCGACGATCGGCCTGGACCCGCAGACCCGGCGCTCTATCTGGGACTACATCCGCGAGCTCAAGGAGCGCGAGGAGATCACCATCTTCATGACCACCCATTACATGGACGAGGCCGAATGGTGCGATCGGATCGCGATCATGGACCACGGCGAGATCGTGGCCCTGGATTCGCCCGAGGCGCTCAAGGCCGGCGTCGGTCAGGACCGGATCACGATCCACACCGACGACGATCAGGCGGCGATCGCCGCGCTGGAGCGCCAGTTCGGGATCGAGGCTCAGGTCAGGGAGGGCGCCGTGGTGTTCGGCGTGCCCTCGGGCGAGCAGTTCGTCCCGCGCCTGTTTGACACATTTGAGCTGCCGATCCGCTCGGTCAGCGTCTCTCGACCGACGTTGGATGATGTCTTCATGTCATACACCGGCTCGACGATCCGCGACGCCGAGGAGGACTCCTCCAAGCACCGCAACCGGGTGATGATGCAGATGATGACCGGAGGCCGCCGATGAGCACCACCGAGCAACCCGCGGCCGCCGGCACCAGCGCCCCGCCTTCGCCTCCGCCCGAGATCGTCCGCGTCAGCGTCCCGCAGCGCAGCTTCGCCTCCGAGCTGCGGGCGATCAAGATCGTCTGGCGCCGCGAGCTGATTCGCTTCCGCTCCGACAAGCTGCGGATCGTCACCTCGCTGGTGCAGCCGCTGCTGTTCCTGTTCGTGCTCGGCTCGGGCCTGCAGCGCCTGTCGAGCGCCGGCACGCACGGCGTCGATCTCAAGACCTTCATCTACCCGGGGATCCTCTGCATCTCCGTCATGTTCACGGCGATGTTCTCGGCCGCGTCGATCGTCTGGGACCGGGAGTTCGGCTTCCTGCGCGAGATGATGGTCGCCCCCATCCGCCGAAGCTCGATCGTGATCGGCAAGTGCCTGGGCGGCGCATCGGTGGCCGCCTTCCAGGGAGTGATCGTCATCTGCCTGGCAGGGCTCGTGCACGTCCCCTATGCCCCGCTGCTGATCATCGAGATCTTCGTGCTGCAATTGCTGCTCGCGTTCACGATCACCGCCTTCGGCGTGATGATCGCCGTGCGGATCAAGCAGATGCAGTCGTTCATGGGCGTCATGCAGATGATCGTGATGCCGATGTTCTTCATCAGCGGCGCGTTGTTCCCCGCCTCCGGCCTTCCCGGATGGCTGACCGTGCTCAACCGGATCGACCCGCTCACCTATGCCGTGGATCCGATGCGGCGCGTCGTCTTTGACCACCTGAGCATCTCCCCGGCGGCCCGCCACGTGCTCGATCCCGGCGTGACCTGGTGGGGCTGGCACGTGCCCACGCTGCTGGAGGCCGCGGTGATCGTGGCTCTCGGGCTGGCGATGCTGGGCGTCGCGATCTGGGAGTTCAGCACCACCGAGTAACGGTGGAGTTCACCCATTTCTTGACTTCTAGATGAGAGCAGCTTGAGAGCCTGCGGCCCATGCTGATTCTGATCCTCGTGGTCGTCACGGCCATCTGCTTCGGCTTCACCAACGGCTTCCACGACACCGCCATCGGCGGCTGGCGGATCATCAACACGATGGGCAACCGGATCACCGAGATCGAGTCGCCCCAGGGCTCCGCCGCCGAGTCCGCCAGCGCAGCGGTGATCCTGTCCTCCTCCTAGCAGTTCCTCGTCTACAAGGTGCTGGATGCCGTGATCTCGACGTTCGTGCCCGTGCTCTCGCGGACCGACGACGACATCGACGACGTCGAGCAGCGGGTCATCGACAACCCCACGGCCGAGGAGCTGCAGCGCATCTTCTCGCTGAAGCGCGACCTGGTGGCGATGCGGCGGGTGGTCTCGCCGATGCGTGACATGTTCGCGCGCAACGCCGACCGGATCGCCGAGCTGCCTGGCCTGGAGACCGACGACCGCCTGTACTTCCGTGACCTCTACGACACCCTGATCCACGTCTCCGAGCTGGTGGACTCCTACCGCGACCTGCTCTCCGGCGCCACCGACATGTACCTGTCGACGGTCGCCAATCGCCAGGGCGAGGTCAACAAGCAGCTGACGATCATCGCCACCGTGTTTCTCCCGTTGACCTTCCTGACCGGCTTCTTCGGCCAGAACTTCGCCTATCTGACCGGCCACATCATCAACCACTACTGGACGTTCTGGGTGTTCGGGATCGGCCTGCTGGTCGCCTCGGCGATCGGCTTCCGGATCTACTTCAAGCGCAAGCGCTGGATCTAGTGCCCTAGCGGCCGGCCTTGTACTGGCGGTAGGCGCTCACCCAGTGACGGGCGATCGTCAGCCGGGCCGCCGCCAACCTCATCGTGCCGTCGCACACCTGGGCGTGGAGGTGGTTCTCCAGAGCATCCTTGGGGTTGGGGCCAGGGTGGGTGGGGTTCAATTCCGGCCACAGGTTGCGCGGGTCGTTGCGCGCGCCGCCGAGCTCCAACGACACCAGGTGGTCGTACTCGTAGTAGTGAAGCGGCCTGCGGTCGCCATAGGCCAGCAGGCTCGCCCGCTTCTCGGTCTCGGTGATCGACTCGGGCGGCCGAACGGTCTCGCTGTACCCGGCCTGGCAGCTGAGCTGCCGCTCCCCGATCCCCCGCTTGCCGACGGCGATTGTCGCTCGCGACGGCACGCGTGCAGACGTGCTCGTCTACGGGCTGCTGGCGGGAGAGCCGATCTCAGCGCTCGCTACGCGTTGACGCCGGCCTGTTCGCGAACGTCGGCGCGGCGCGGCAGCAGCGTCTCGCGGGCGATGACCAGCCGCTGGATCTGGGCGGTGCCCTCGTACAGCTGGAGGATCTTGGCGTCGCGCATCAGCTTCTCGACCTTGTACTCCTTGATGAAGCCGTAGCCGCCGTAGACCTGGACGGCATCGGTGGTGACCTCCATCGCGGTGTCGGCGGCGAAGCGCTTGGCATGCGAGGACTCCAGCGTGTTGCGCTTGCCCTGGTCCAGCAGGACCGCCGAGTTCCAGGTCGCCAGACGCGCCAGGTGCACCTTGGTCGCCATGTCGGCGATCATGAACTGGATCGCCTGGTGCATCGCGATCGGCACGCCGAACTGCACGCGCTGCTTGGAGTACTCGATCGCCATCTCCATCGCCGCCCGTGCGACGCCGACGCCGATCGTGGCCACGCCGGGACGAGTGCGGTCCAGCGTCATCATCGCGATCTTGAAGCCCTTGTTCTCCTCGCCGACGAGGTGGTCGGCCGGGATCTCGACGTCGTTGAAGCTGATCGTCGCCGTGTTCGAGGCCCGCTGACCCATCTTGTCCTCGTGCTTGTCGACGACCACGCCGGCGTCACGGGGGACGATGAAGCAGGAGATGCCGCGGTGCCCGGCCTCCTTGTCGGTCTTGGCGTAGACCGTGTACCAGTTGGCGTACTCGCCGTTGGTGATGAAGCACTTGGAGCCGTTGATGACCCACTTGTCGCCCTTGCGCACGGCGGTGGTCTTCATCCCGGACACGTCCGAGCCGGCGTCGGGCTCGGTCAGGCAGAAGGAGGCTAGCAGGGGCGCCTCGGCCAGGCGGCCGAGGTACTCCTTCTTGAGCTCGTCGGAGGCGGCCAGAATCACGGGCGCGGTGGCCAGGCCGTTGCACGACAGCGAGGTGCCGATGCCCGAGCAGCCCCAGGCGATCTCCTCCTCGATGATCACGCCGTCCAGGTAGCCCAGTCCCGGGCCGCCGTACTCGGACGGGAGGTGGTCGTTCATCAGGCCGAGCTCCCAGGCCTTCTCGAGGATCTCGCCGGGCCACGTGCCGTCGCGGTCATAGTCCCAGGCGACCGGCCGCATCTCCTTCTCGGCGAAGTCGTGCGCCATCTCCCGCATGCTCTGCTGCTCGTCGGTGAGCGTGAAATCAACCACTGAGAATCTCCTTGATGACGTGCCGATTGACTAGTCAGTCAATGCTCTGATTCCCAGCATACCCGAGACTCTTGACTCCGCAACCCCATTCCTGCGCAACAATCTGAGCCGTGCAGGGCGCGTTCGCCACGGTGGTGTGGGTCGTGAGCGCCGTCGGCGTGGTCGGCGCCGTCGTCGGGCTGCTGCTCAACCGCCGCACCTGGGACCAGTACGGCAGAGACCATCTCGTGCTCGACTCCGAGCAGCCGCGCTCCCGGGCGTCCTCCGCTTCGCTTGATCTCGTCGAGCGCGACGAGGAGGTTCGCCAGATGCTCGAGGCCCGCAACGCCCGCTGGCGTCGGCGCGGCGAGGCCGAGATCGACGTCGAGCAGGAGATCAGGCGCCTGACCTCACCGGCGCCCGCGGTCGATGCCGAGCTGCGCGAGGAGATCCGCGACATGGTGATCGCCCGCAACCACCGGCGCGCCCGGCGAGGCGAGCCGGCGCTCGACGTCGAGGCCGAGGTGGAGCGGCAGATCGCCGAGCTGAGCCCACCGATCAAGTAGGCTGCGCGGCCATATGGCAGATCTACGCAGCGTGGAGCTCGACGAGCTCGCAAACCGCCCCGGTACCTACTTCAATCCCCAGACCGAGATCGTGATCGTCGTCGACGACTCGTCCACGCTGGACTCCGAGATCTTCAACATGGAGGACGCCGAGGGCGCTGACTGGGTGCTGATCTCCGACGAGGTCCCGATCGACGAGAACCGGCGCGACGAGCTGCTCGAGGCCTTTCAGGTCCACCTGCACGCCGGTTCCGCCGAGAACGAGGACGAAGGCGACACCGACACCGACGACGAGCTGGAAGCCGACGATCAGGATGCCGGGCGCGAGTAGCGCGCCGGCCTGAAGTCGTCGCTTAGGGTCCGCGACGGCGAGCCCTTAGCCGCCGTTGAGCAGCGACGCGCACTTCTGCATCTTGGTCACGTCGCCGTTGGCCTTCTGGATGCAGCCGCTGTACTTGGACACGCCGGCGGCCGAGCCAGGCCCGCTCGTGCTCGGCGCCGTCGTCGTCCCGCTGGCGCTGCTCGACTGAGCGCCACCCAGGCCCGCGCCGAGCGCGCCGGTCAGCTGCTGGCCGATCGACTGCAGCTTGGTGGTGAACTCGCTGTAGGGATGCACCCCTGTCGGGGTGGGGATCGACTGGGGCTGGTTGAGCTTTGAGTACTGGACGATCAGGCCGATGCCGGCCGAGGTCATGCCACCCAGCTGGGTCGAGAGCTGCCCGCTCACCGGCACGCTGAGGTTGAGCGACAGCTTGCGCAGCGTGGTGTCGCTCTTGCCCGTCCACACGTCGACGGTGGCGTTCTTGACCGCCGCGGCGATCTTCTGCGCGGTCGCCGGGGGGATCTGGGTGGGGATGCTGGAGCCGGCCGACGCCTTCTTGGCGGTCTTGGCCAGGAACGTGTTGAGGTCGGAGACCAGGGCGCTGACGTCGACCCCGGCGCGGATGTGTGTGGTTGAGGCGCCGCCGACCGTCTCGGTGCCGACGACCGCGGGCTTGGTCAGCCAGTGCAGCGGGTCGATCCCCAGCTGCGCCAGCCCGGCGTTCTGGGAGCCGCCGCTGGCCTGCGTCGAGCTGAAGCTCTGCGCGAGCTTCTGAAAGTCGGCCTGGGGCAGCTGGTAGTTGGTGCCCTGCAGGCTGACGTAGCCGGCGGTGCCGGTGGAGATCACGCCCAGCGAGCCGCGGCGGCCGAGGGCGGAGATGCCGATCGTGAAGTCCGATTGGGGCAGCTTGCCGCTGCCGCGGCTCTGAAACGGTCCGGTGAGGCTGAGCGTGATCGGCGTCGAGAGCGTGCTGGAGCCGGTCGGCTTGAGCGTCAGGTCGAAGCCGAGCACGCCGCTCTTGACCGAGTGGCCGCTGGAGAATGTCTGCTTGAGCAGCGACTGCGCGTTGCCCGAGGAGCCGCCGCTGCCGCTGCTGCTCGACCCGCAGGCGGCCAGCGCGACCACCGCAACTATCGCCGCGATCAACGGTCCTAGCCTTCTGAAGCCCCCGATCTGAGCCCGCATGCAACTTCCTCCTCAGTTGTCGCCCGCCCGCCTGCGCGAATGTAGCATCGCCCCGGTGCGCAGGAGCCTGTTAGTGCTGCTCGCCGTCGCCGCCTTTCCGTCGAGTGCAGTCGCGGCTCCGGTGCTGGTGCTCGGCCACGACGGGCGCGTCACCGCTCGCAACGACCCATTCGTCACCGGGCCGGCGATCACGCCCGCACCGGCGACGCGAGCGAGGATGGCGAGCGCGGCCGCCGTCAGGGCCCGCAACGCATCGGGGCGTACGGTCCTCTCCGAGCTCTCCCGACTGCGCCGCACGGGTGCCATCCCCGCGGCCACCTACCGCGCCGATACGGCCAGCTACCGAGCCGCGCTGGCCGAGGAGAAGCACCTCGGCGGCACGCGCCGCGCCGAGCTTGCAGCGGTCACCGAGACGCTGCACAACATCGCAGCGTCCTGGCAGCTGACCGCCTCGCGGCTGCCGGCCCTGTTCGCCACCCTGGCCGCCAACCGGCAGTGGTGGGCCCAGGGCACGCTGCTCTCCTATGGCCAGCGGGTGGAGATCGCCGGCTCGCAGCTGGTGTGGGAATACTACCCCGGGCAGGGAATCCAGCTGCAGGTGCTGGGCAGCTTCTCCAAGGCCGACGCGCTCTACACCGCCGGCGCCGCGTCCTATCCGCAGATGGAGAAGGTCCTCGCCGAGCTGGTCCCGCTGGGGGCCCGACGGGGCGGCGGGCTGACGTGGGAGTACTACTTCAGCTTCGATGGCGGGTCGCCGCCGTGGACCAGCGCAATGTCGCAGGCCACCGCCCTGGAGGCGCTTGCCCGGGCCTACCAGGCCACCAAGAATCCCTATTACCTCACAGTCGCCGGCCGGGCGATGCCGATCTTCTCAAAGCCCCCGCCGACCGGGGTCAACATCCGCACGCCGGTGGGTACGCGCTTTCTGCAGTACACGTTCGCGCCCAAGCTGTCGATCGTCAACGCGTTCCTGCAGACCCTGATCGGGCTCTACGACTACGGACAGGTGAGCGGCAACGCCACCGCAAAGCGGCTGTTCGCCCGCGGCAACGCCGAGGCGCTGGTCGAGGTGCCGCAGTTCGACACGGGCGCCTGGTCGCTGTACCAGCCCGGGGTCGAGGACAGCCTGGACTACCACGAGCTGGTCACCGGTTTCCTCCAGCAGCTGTGCACCCGCACCGGCTCCCCGGTCTATTGCACGACGGCTGAGCACTTCACCTCCTATCTGAAGACGCCGCCGGTGCTCACGCAGCTCACGATGCGGGCCCGGACCGGTCATTCCTTCGCGCTGCGCTTCCGTCTCTCCAAGGCCTCGCGCGTGGGCATCGCGGTGCGTGGCGACTCGTCGACCCCCCTGTACACCAGCGCCAGCTTCGGCTACGGGGTCCACGGCTTCACGGTGCCGGCCCTGCACACCCCGGGCAGCTATTCGGTCACGCTGGATGCAACCGACCTGGCCGGTAACTACGCCCAGGTGACCGGAACCCTGACCGTGCGCAGGTAACGGCCCGCCCCGCCGGTCGGCCCGTAGACTCGCCCGGCCATGAGGCCGCGCACGATCCTCTACACGGGCAAGGGCGGCGTCGGCAAGACGTCGGTCGCCGCCTGCACGGCCCGGGCCTGTGCGGCCGCGGGTCTGCGCACGCTGATCGTCTCCACCGATCCCGCGCACAGCCTGTCGGAATCGCTCGGAGCCGAGCTGGGCGGCGAGCCCGCCCAGGTCTCGGACGGGCTGTGGGGCCAGGAGGTCAAGGCCCAGGAGGAGATGGAGCGCCACTGGTCCGGGGTCCAGGACTGGCTCGGGGAGCTGTTACAGCAGCGCGGCGTGGACCGGATCTCGGCCGAGGAGCTGACCGTCCCGCCGGGCATGGACGAGCTGTTCTCGCTCCTGCGGCTGAGGGCCCACAACGACTCCGGCGAGTGGGACGCGATCGTGGTCGACTGCGCGCCCACCGGCGAGACGCTGCGGCTGCTGTCGTTCCCGGACGTCGCCCGCTGGTGGATCGACAAGGTGTTCCCGTTCGAGAAGCAGATCCTGGCCGCCGCCCGTCCGCTCGCCCGCTCGCTGCTGGACATCCCGCTGCCCAGCCAGGCGGTGTTCGCCGACATCGAGCGCCTCTCACAGAGCCTGATCGCGATGAACGGGATCCTCCGCGATCGCGCCCGCTGCACCATCCGCCTGGTGATGAACCCGGACAAGATGGTGATCGGGGAGTCGATGCGCACGTTCACGTATCTGAACCTGTACGGCTACCTGACCGACGCGGTGGTCGTCAATCGCCTGTTCCCGGCCGACGTGGGCGACTACTTCGCTGCCTGGCGCCGTGTCCAGGAGGAGCACATGGAGCTCGTCCGGTCGGCATTTGCGCCGGTGCCGGTGCTGTGCGCGCCGTACTTCGAGCAGGAGGTGGTGGGGCCGGGGATGCTCGACCGGCTGGCCGACGAGCTGTTCGGGGAGGGGAAGCTGAACCCGGCCGACGTGCTGTACGACTCGCTCGCCCAGGAGCTGACGGTGCTCGACGACGGCGCCGTCCTGCGCATCGCACTGCCGTTCGCCGACAAGGGCGACATCTCGCTGAAGAAGATCGGCCTGGAGCTGGTCGTGGGGGTCGGCGGAGAGCGGCGAACTATCATGCTCCCCCCCGCGATGGCGGCCATGCGGCCGGGCGCGGCAACGTTTACGAAAGGCGCGCTGCAGATCAAGTTCGATGGCTAGCCCCGAGCCCGAGAGCGACACCGACGCCCTGCGCCGGCTGGAGGAACGACTGGATCGCGCGGCCGCGGCGGCCGAGCGGCTGCTGGGCGACGCGGTGGTGGCGGCCGGCGCCGGCGGCGGCTCATCGGGGGGGTGGGCCTCGTCTCCAGGCCGGCGACCGGGCGAGCCCGGTCCGGGTCCGGCGGGTCCAGGCGGCGACGCCGGCCGTGGGGGTGCGAATGGCCCTCCGCCCGTGCCCCCTGCCGGCTGGCAGCGTCCGGGGCCCGACGAAGGCCCCGAGCGCAGCGGCAAGGGTGAGCTCGACCTGCTGCTGGCCGTGCTGGCCTCGCTGCGGGACCGCATACCACCGGAACTCCAGCAGCGCCTGTCCGAGGCGGTGCGCGAGGTCCTGCTCGCCGTGCGCGCGCTTATCGACTGGTATCTGGAGCGCACCGAGCGCCACCGCGCCGAACCCGCCCAGGTCCAGGACATCCCGATCCTGTAGCCACGCTCGAGGATGTAATCGCGCCGACCGCCGGCGAGGGGCGCCCGGGCCGCCGCTTACAATCTGAAAGACGTGTCCCGCACCTGGATCCTCACCTCCGGATGACGCGACGGCCGCCCGTCTCGGCGAGCCCGGAAGGCGAGCGGGCGGCCAAGTCGCGGCCGGAGAACCACGCGGCGACCGCCGCTCGTGGCTTCGACGTGATTGGCCTCAAGGAGCGCAATCACCGCCGAGCGCTGGAGATCGAGTTCGGCGACCGGATCGTCCTCTACATCACGCGCGTGAAGGCCTTTGCGGGCAGCATCCGGATCGAGGGCGACCTGTACGAGGACCGGACCAAGATCTGGCCGGTGTCCGAGCATGACGCCACCGTCCTGATGCAGCGACTGGGCGCCGGGACGCCGGCGGCAAGATGAGCGCTCGCGACGATCGCGCCCGCCGCCCCGCGACTGACGCGGCCGCCGGTTCGCGCCGCGAGCTTCCCCGTTCGTCAAGCGAATCGCCGCGGCTGGAGGCGATGGTGGACCGCACCGCCGCGATCGCCGGCCGGCTGACCCGCGTCTGGCGCGCGCTGCCCTCCGAGCGGCGGCTGGCCGCGGCGGCCGCGATCGGCCTGTTCGCGACCCTGTTCCTGCCCTGGTACCAGGAGACGGTGATCGCCCGCGGAGTCACCAGCCTGCGCTCCCTGAGCGACTCCCTGACCGGCTGGGGAGCGTTCTCGTTCGTCGAGGCGGCCGTGCTGCTGGTGGCGGCCGGGGTGCTGCTGCTGCTGTTCGCGCGCGCCGAGGGCGAGGCGTTCCACGTCCCCGGCGGCGACGGCGGCGTGATCACCGCGGCGGGCGCCTGGTCGTGCGTGCTGATCATCTGGCGCATGTTCGACAAGGAGGGCACGACCGGCCACGGCCTGTACACCACCAGTTCGGGGATCGAGTGGGGCATCTTCGTCGCGCTGGCGGTCGCGGGGCTGCTCGCCTACAGCGGGACCCGCATCCGGCTGGCCCACGAGCCCGAGCCCCCGCTACCGGGCGAGAGCCCCCGCCGGCGTCGGCGGCTGGGGGGCCGAAAGCTCGATCGGGCCGGAGGCGGCCCGTCCCGGGCCCGCACGACGGCCGGCGAGCGGGAGACCTGGGCCGCCGCCGAGGAGATCGAGGAGATGTGGCTGACGCTGAAGCACGACCGTCCTGCGTCTCAAGCCCCTCTTCGCCCACCCGACGCCACGGTCCCCCTTCCCCCACGCGACGCCACGGTCCCGCTTCCCCCGCCCGACGCCACGGTCCCGCTTCCCCCGCCCGACGCCACGGTCCCGCTTCCCCCGCCCGACGCCACGGTCCCGCTTCCCCCGCCCGATGCAGCGCCCGCTCCGCGGCGGCGTCGCCCGCGGAGCATCGCCGAGCCACCGGCGCCCTCCCGGGAAGATCAGGCCACGCTGCCGCTGGACCGTCGCAACTGATCCAGCCGCTGCGCCAGCTGGACGGGCACCCACTCCGGCTGCTTGACGATCTGGTCGCGCGTGAACCGCATCACCTCGAAGTCGTCGAACTCGAGGTCCAGATCCCGGGCGTGGTCTGCCTCGAATGACCTCCGCGTGCGCCGAGCCGGGCGGCTCCCGGCCTCCAGGGGCTGCGGGCCACCGTCGTCGCCACGGCGTGGCGGCTGAATCGTCGCTCCTTCAGACCCCGTGCGGCTGCAACACGAACGAGAAGTAGGCGCTGACCGCGCCGATGATCACGATTCCGGTGACGATCAGCGACCGCGAGCGGATGATGTGGCCGAAGACGCCGACCACCAGGCCGAACGCGAGCGCGGCCAGCGTGGCGTGCAGGTCTGACTGTTGGGAGCTGCCAAGAAGAAGCATCCAGACAACGAACCCTATATTTGACGACAAGCCATGACCGCCAGCACGAGCCAGCTACCGGATTCCGTCGCAGAGGTCGCCGACGGCCTGCGGGCGGTCGGCTACCTCCCCGGAGAGTCGACGGCCCTGGTCTCCTTCCTGGCGACCAAGCTGGGTAAGCCCGTCCTGGTGGAGGGGCCCGCCGGCGTCGGCAAGACCGAATTGGCCAAGGCATTGGCGAAGTATCTGAACAGGAGTCTGATCCGTCTCCAGTGCTACGAGGGCCTCGACGAGGCCAAGGCGCTGTACGAGTGGAACTACCGCAAGCAGCTGCTTCGCATCCAGGCCGAGTCCGACGACGCCGGGTGGTCAGACGTTCAGGACGACATCTTCGGGGAGGAGTTCCTTCTCGCCCGGCCGCTGATGACCGCGATCGCCTCCGAGGCGCCGGTGGTCCTGCTGATCGACGAGATCGACAAGACCGACCAGGAATTCGAGGCGATGCTCCTGGAGCTTCTCAGCGATTTTCAGATCTCGATCCCCGAATTGGGGCGAATTGAGGCGCGCACTCATCCAGTCGTTCTCCTCACCTCCAACAACACCCGCGAGCTGACCGAGGCGCTCAAGCGCCGCTGCCTTTACCTGTGGCTCGATTACCCGGAGCTCGAGCACGAGCTGGAGATCGTCCGCCTGCACTCCCCCGGCCTCGACGCGGTGGTGGCCCGCAAGCTGGTGGAGATCGTCTCCCAGATCCGCGAGCTGGACCTCAAGAAGCCGCCGAGCATCGCCGAGTCGATCGACTGGGCGAGGGCGCTGCTGCTGCTGGGCGCGTCGGACATCGACGCCGAGACGTTCCGCCAGACGATGAGCGTGATCGTCAAGCACCGCACCGACCTGGACACGGTGGCGGCCCGGGTGGGCGTGAAGCTACAGGAGTCCGCCGCATAGTGGCCCAGCCGGCGGGCGGCAAGGTCTACGCCAAGATCCCCGATCGCGGTCCGGGCGGCTTCGACGGCCAACTGCTGGCCTTCGCCGAGGAGCTGCGTCAGGAGGGCATGGCGCTCGGCACCTCCGAGCTGCTCGATGCCTTCGCTGCCCTGCAGCACGTCACCTGGACGAGCCAGCCCCAGTTCAAGGAGGCGATGGCGGCCACGCTGGCCAAGTCGCCGGATGACCGCCGCGTGTTCGACCTGGTGTTCGAGCGCTTCTTCTTCCGGGCCGCCGAGGCCGAGGCCTCGCGACAGAACATCTCCGAGAGCGCGGCCGGACAGGGATCCGGCTCGCACCTGGAGCTCGACCTCGATGCCCTGCGCCAGCAGATCGCCGCCGCGCTCCAGGAGGGCTCGGACGCCCAGCTGGGCGACCTGGCGAGGCTGGCGATCGCGGCGTTCGGCAGGGGCGAGGGCTCGGGCGTGCTCGGCGTCGACGTGCAGCGCATCCGCCGCGCGCTGGGGCTGCGCACCGAGCCCCTACCCGAGCTGCCGCCCGACGATCCCCGCCGCGACGGCGTGCCTCGCGAGCAGCTGCGCCGCTTCGAGGCGCACCTGCGCCGCGAGCTGGAGCGCGGGCTGATCGAGCGGACGGCCAGCCTGCCGCCCAAGCGACCGCTCTCGGACCTGGACCGCTCGCTTCCCACCGGCCCCATTCAGGACCTGGCCGCGGTGCACCGGGTGGTCGCCCAGCTCAAGCGGCGCCTGGCCACCCAGGGCCACGAGCTCAAGGGCCGCAGCCACCACGCCCACGTGGACGTGCGCCGCACGATGCGCGCCTCGCTGCAGACCGGCGGCGTCCCGGTGGAGCTCAAGTACCGTCCCCGCCGCCCGCGCCGCCCCGAGATCTTCGTGCTGTGCGATGTGTCGACCAGCGTCACCAGCGCGAGCACGTTCTTCCTCAGCGTGCTGCACGCCCTCCACGACTCGTTTCGCAAGCTGCGCTCGTTCGTGTTCATCGAGCGGATCTCCGAGGTCACGGAGGTGTTCGAGCGCGAGCGTGACTTCCGCGCCGCCTCCGAGGCGGTGTCCAAGGACGCCGGCGTCGCCGACATCTCCGGCTACACGGACTACGGACGTGTGTGGACCGAGTTCCTGGCCCTGATCGAGGACGAGCTGCATCCCCGCGCTACCGTCATCATCCTCGGCGATGCCCGCACCAACGGCCGCCCGCCGCGCGAGGACGTGTTCGCGGCGATCACCGCCCGGGCCGGGCGCACCTTCTGGCTGAACCCCGAGCCGCGTCTGTACTGGAACTACGGCGACTCGGTGATCGCCGCCTACGCCGAATACTGCAACGCGTTCGAGTGCTGGCGCACCGACCAGCTGGAGGAGTTCGTCAAGGCGCTCACCCAGCCCGTGGTCGTCTAGCGGCGCCATCGCGGTACCATGCGCAACCAGACGAGCAAACCCAGGGGGGCTGGCGGGTACGCCGGCTGAGATAGCGCCCCACGCCGAGCATCACCACAGGCGACCCGGCGCTGACCCTTCGAACCTGTGGGGTAATGCCCGCGGAGGGAGATGAAGCGATGATCGAGGCTCCGCCCACGGGGCCTTGGAGCAAGCTTCGCGGCACCGCAGCGGTGCAGGTGGAGCACGTGAGCAGGACGTTCGCAGGAAAGGGCGCTCCGATCCCCGCACTGGCCGACGTGTCGCTGCAGGCCAAGGCCGGCGCGATCGTGACCGTCGTCGTGCCCAGCGGCTGCGGCAAGACGACGCTGCTGGAACTGGTCTGCGGGCTGCAGCAACCGGATAGCGGCACGGTCACCAGCGCGCCCGCCGCCCTCATGCCCCAGCGCGACCTGCTGCTGCCCTGGCTGAGCACCGTCGACAACGCCGCCCTGGCTCTGCGCGCCCGGGGCGTCAAGCGCGCCGAGGCCCGCGCCCAGGCGTACCCGTGGCTGGAGCGGTTCGGGCTGACGGGGTTCGAGCAGGCCAAACCGGCGCAGCTCTCGGGCGGGATGCGCCAGCGCGTGTCGTTCCTGCGCTCGCTGCTGGCGGGCAAGCCGGTGCTGGCGCTGGACGAGCCGTTCGCGGCCCTGGACGCGATCACCCGCGTGGAGATGCAGGGGTGGCTGAGCCACGTCCTGGTCACCGAGCCGCGCACGGTCGTGCTGGTCACCCACGACGTCGAGGAGGCGGTCGTGCTCGGCGACCGGGTGGTGGTCATCTCCCCCCGTCCGGGACGCACCGTCGCCACGATCGAGGTGCCCGCGCCACGGCCGCGCCGGCGCACCGAGCCCGAGATCGTCGAGCTGCGCGAGCGGGTCCTCACCGCCCTTGGGGTCACGTCGTGAGACGCCTGGCCGCCGCCGGCTGGCGACCGCTCCTCGTCGTCGTGGCGCTCCTGGGCATCTGGGAGCTCTACGTCGATCTCGGCGGC
The DNA here is from genome assembly GCA_017882405.1 of Solirubrobacteraceae bacterium. The sequence goes on from JADGPO010000044.1 coordinate 40,645, forward strand.
GCCGACCAGCTGATCCTGCCCGCCCCCCATGCCGTCGCCCAGTCGCTGTACGACGACCGGGGACTGCTGTGGTCCAACTTCCTGGTCACCGCCCAGGAGGTGCTGCTGGGCATCCTGGTGGCCGCCGCCGCGGCACTCGTGCTGGCCAGCGCGATGCACTTCTTCGTCACGGTGAAGAGCTCGGTCTACCCGCTGCTGATCGCCTCGCAGACGATCCCGATCCCGATCCTGGCGCCGGTGCTCGTGCTGTGGCTGGGCTTCGGGATCCTGCCCAAGCTGGTGGTGATCGCGCTCGTCTCGTTCTTCTCGATCGTGGTGACGACGCTGGCCGGGTTCGCATCCGTCGATCCCGAGCTGCTCAAGCTGATGCGGACCTTCGACGCCCCACGGCGTCGCGTGTTCTGGTCGATCGAGCTGCCCACGGCCCTGCCGGGGGTGTTCACCGGCGCCAAGATCGCCGTCATCGTGGCGGTGATCGGCGCGGTGTTCGCCGAGCAGGCCGGGGCCAGCTCGGGCCTCGGATACCTGTTCTCGCAGTCGATCCCGCAACTGCAGACGGCAAGAGCCTATGCGACCGTGGTCGTCCTCTCCGCGTTCGCGATCGCGCTGTTCCTGACCCTGACCCTGGCCGAGCGGCTGGCTACGCCCTGGGCCCATCAACCGAAAGTGACGTTTGCATGAGACGACGACTGGTGCCGCTCGCCGGCGCACTGCTGGCCGCGCTGGCACTCGCCGCGTGCGGGGAGAAGACCGATCGGCTGACGCCGACGAGCGCGAAATCGCAGTCGCTGAACCTGATGCTCGACTGGCTGCCCAACGCCGACCACGTGGGCATCTACCAGGCGCTGGCCGACGGCGTGTTCAGGTCCGCCGGCTTGAACATCGTCGTGCGGGCGCCCTCCAATCCGGCCACGCCGCTGCAGCTGCTGCAGGCCGGCAAGGTCGACGTCGCCGTCTCCTACGAGCCGGAGCTGATGCTGGCGCGAGACAAGGGGGCGCCGCTGGTGGCGATCGGCGCGATCGTCCAGCGGCCGCTGACCTCCATCATCTCGCTGCGCTCCAAGCACATCACCCGGGCGGGCCAGCTATACGGCAAGCGCGTCGGTGACGCCGGCATCCCCTACCAGCATGCGTATCTGCAGACGATCCTCAAGCACGCCGGAGTGCCGGCCGGCTCGGTCAAGGAGGTCAACGTCGGCGACAACCTGGTGGGGTCGATGCTCTCGGGCAGGGTCGACGCGACGCTCGGGGCCTACTGGAACTACGAGGCGATCCAGCTGCAGCAGTCGGGCCGGCATCCGAACGTGATCCACGTGGAGAACGCGGGCGTGCCGAGATACGACGAGCTGGTGCTGGTCACCACCGAGAACGCGCTGGCCCACAAGACCGGCGAGCTGCGCAGCTTCGTGCAGGCGCTCGGCCGCGGGTATCAGTCGGTGCGTGCCGATCCGCAGGCCGCCGTGAACAACCTCGTGCGCGCCAACCCCTCGCTGAGCCCCAAGCTCCAGCTCGCCAGCGTGAAGGCGACGCTGCCCTTCTTCTTCCCCGCCACCCCCAACCGCCCGTGGGGCTGGATGACCGGCTCTCAGTGGACCTCCTATGGCCAGTGGATGCTGAGCCAGCACCTGATCTCCAACCCCGCGACGATCGTGGGCGCCAGCACCGATCAGCTGCTGGCCGGCCAGGGTCCGTAGCCTCATGGTCCTGCGACGTGACGGCGCCGGGGTGCTGGCCGTCGGCCAGGCCGCGCACGCCTGGTTGTGCGGCCAGCTGGCGCGGTCGTGGGGCAACGAGCGCTTCGGTCCGGTGGTGCCGCTGGACGAGGTGGCGCTGGGCGCCGAGCAGCACGACGTGGGGATGTCGCAGTGGGACCTGCATCCGGTCCGCAATCCCGACTCCGGGCTGCCGCTGTCGTTCATCGAGATGCCCGTGGCCGACAACCTGGCGCTGTGGCGCGCGGGACCGCCCCGGCTGATCACCCAGAGCCGCTATGCGGCGCTGCTGGCCGCGATGCACGGCCGGCGCCTGTACGCCCGGCGCGACCTCGATGCCGCCCCGCCTGAGGAGGCCGAGCTCGTTCGCGACTTCCTCGTCCACTCCGACGCGCTGGAGCGACGGCTGCGGGCCACCTTGGCGGCCGGCGACGCTGAGATCGCCCGCAACAGCGCGCTGGTGTGGACCTGGGACAGCCTGTCGCTCGGCTTGCTGCTCGACTGGGGGCCGTTCACGCTGCGCGACGTGCCCGCCGCACAAGGCGAGACCGTCGACGTGCAGCTGGCGCCCGACGGCACTCTCGACCCCTGGCCGTTTGGCGGCGAAGACCCGATCATCCTGCACTGCGAAGGACGCCGGCTGGCCGACACCTACGACAGCGATGAGGCCCTGGAGCACGGGCTGGCGCGCGCCCCCTGGGAGACGTTGCGCTTCGAGTTGCAGCCCGCGGCCGGCCCGACGCCTACGATCTGACCGATGTGGCGCACATCCATCGTCGCGGTGCTGGCCGCGCTCGCGCTGGCTGCCTGCGGCAGCTCGCAGACGAAGACCACCCAGTCCTCCAGCGTTCCCGCGACCAGCGGCAAGCCTGCTGCCGGCCGCTGCTCCGATCTCAAGACCGGCTACGTCTCGACCGAGGGTGCCACCGGGCACCTGGAGGTGACGTTCTCGGTGCGCAACGTCTCCAAGCAGACCTGCCGGGTCGGCGGCTATCCGTATGCCCGCCTGCTCGACGCCTCGGGAAGCACGCTGCCGATGCGCCTCCGCCACGGGCACGGGTTCTTCCCGGACACGATGCGCCCGCCGCGCCAGGTGGTTCTCGCACCCGGGGCCCGCGCGCGGTTCGGGCTGAGCTTCGTCACCAACAGCGAGTACGCAGGAGCCCGCCGGTGCCGCACGGTGGCTAGCGCGCTGGCGGGGATGCCTGGACGGTCTGGCTCGCGCTCGGTGCCCGTGTCGCTGCGCGGCGCCCCGCGGCTGCGACCGTGCGGTGACCAGCTGGTCGTCTCCCCCGTCTACGCGTAGCCGTCAGGCAGCCAAGCGCAGGGCGGCCCGGCTCCCGGCACCGCGGAGCGCGTGCAGGCCGGCCAGCCCCGCCCACGGCGCATAGGGCTCGAAGAAGCGCTCCACCTCCTGCTCGGTGGCTCGGTATTGGACCCCACCCGCCCCGCCGTCGCCCAGCAGCCGGCCGACCAGCTTCAGGTACGCCAGATCGCCGGCCGGCAGCTGGTCCAAGCGGCCCTGGCCGGTGATCGCCAGCGTCTGCAGGGTCCACGCGCCGATCCCGCGGATCCGGCGCAGCCGCCGCCAGCCGGACTCGTGGTCGGGACCGGCAAGGTCGACGCGGCCGGCGGCCACCTCCCGCGCGGCCCGGCGAAGCGCGAGCGCGCGCGTCTCGGTGAGGCCGAAGGACGCCAGCAGGGCCGGCGCCTGGCGGGCGATGACGGCGGCCGGCGGTGAGTCGCGCAGGCCGGTCTGCGGGCAGCGCCGGCCCAACCGCGCCACCAGGCGGCGCTCGATCGCCGCGGCCCGCTGATACTCGATCAGCTGCTCGCACACTGAGAAGACGAGCGCCTCGAACGGGTCCGGTCGCCCAGCGACGCGCAGCCCCGGGTTGGCCCGCACGGCCGGCCCGATCAGCGGGTCAAACCGGAAGCGCTCGTAGAAGGGGCGCAGGTCGCAGTCGATCCCCAGCGAGGCGCGCATCCGCTTGATGCCCCACTCGGCCAGCTCGCGCGTCGACGCGCGTGCGCCGAACAGCACGCGATCGGCTGCCGTTTGGACCACGCGGATCGCCACCGCCTCCTCCCCGCGGTGCAGCAGCCGGTGCAGCACGCCGCGGCGCACCGGCGCCAGGCCATCGAGCGAACCGCGACGCGAGAGTGCAAACACCCACCGCGGCTGGACCTCCGTGCGGACCTCGACGGCGTACGCCCCGTCGCTCACTCCTCCGGCTTTGCGATCAGATGGATGTCGATCAAGAAGCTGCGCGTGCCGGCGATCGGCAGCGCGTCGACGCCGCGCCGGAGCCTCGAGCGAGCCACCTTGCGGGCGGTGTGGTGGCGGATCAGGGCGATCGTCGCCGCGCCCGCCACGAAGCCCGTGGCGGCCGCGGCGGCGGCCTGCACGGCGGGCAGCGCGGTCGGCGCCACGGGCTCGATCGCGTGCACCTCGGAGAGCACCGGCACGCCGTCGACGGCCTCCTCCTCGAGGAGCTCCTCGGGCTCTGCCGGGGTCTGCGCGGGGTCGGGCTGAGAGCTGGAGCGGGCAGACATCGGCCTCGGAGTGTGACAGCGCGAGCGGTCATGTTCAAAGCCGTCGCCAGCCGGTATTGCCATTAGAGTTGTCGGGATGCCTACCATGATCGACGTCTTTGCCAAAGCGCGGGAGCACGAGCGTCTGGAGCAGCTGAAAACCGCTCGTGAGCTCGACGCGCTGCCGTACTTCCGCGTCCTGGAGGGTCCGACGCTGCCGATCGTGGAGATGGAGGGCAAGCCGCGGATCATGCTGGGGTCCAACAACTACCTGGGGCTGACCGGCGACGAGCGGGTGCGTCAGGGAGCGCTGGACGCGGTTCACAAGTACGGCACCGGGCTGACCGGCTCGCGCTTTCTCAACGGGACCATCGACCTGCACCTGGAGCTGGAATATGAGCTCGCGCAATGGTTCGGCACAGAGTCCGCGCTGGTGTTCACCACCGGGCACCAGGCCAACCTGGGCGCCCTGGGCACGATCCTCGGCCGTGGAGACACGGTGATCGCCGATTCGGGCGACCACGCCTCGATCCTCGACGGCTGCATTCTCTCGGGCGCCAAGCTGCGGCCGTTTCGCCACAACCGCCTGGACCGGCTGGAGCACGCGCTGAACCGCGCGACCGGCGACGGCGGTGGGATCTTGGTGGTCGTCGACGGCGTCTTCTCGATGGAGGGCGACGTCGCGCCCCTGCCCGAGATCGCCGACCTGTGCGGCGAGTACGGGGCGCGGCTGATGGTCGACGAGGCGCACGCGCTCGGCGTGCTGGGCGCGCGCGGGGCCGGCACCAGCGAGCTGCTGGGCATCGAGGACCGCGTCGACCTGCGGATGGCGACGTTCTCCAAGTCGCTGGCCTCCTGCGGTGGCGTGATCGCCGGGCCCGCCGACGTGATCGAGTTCCTGCGGATCCAGTCGCGGCCGTTCATGTTCACGGCCGCCGGGGTCCCGGCGGCGGTCGGCGCCGCGCTGGCCGCGGTGCGGATCTGCCGCTCGCCCGAAGGTCCGAAGCTGTTCGCGCGGACGTTGGACAACGCCCGCTACCTGCACGCCGGCCTGGCTGAGCTCGGGTTCCAGGTGGTGCGTCCCACGCGGCTGGCCGACGGCAGCGAGGTGCTGACCACGGTCGTCCCGGTCGTGGTCGGCGACGACTGGAAGGCCGTGTTCCTGTGGAAGGCGCTGTACGAGGCCGGGGTGTTCGTCAACGTGGCGATTCACCCGGCCGTGCCCCCCGCCGGGGCACTGCTGCGCACCAGCGTGATGGCGACGCATGACCACGCGACGCTCGACCGCGCCCTGGAGACGTTCGCCGGGGTCAAGCGGTCGTTCGAGTCAGAGCACGGTCCGCTGCCAACGGGATGACTCGCCGCCGGCCCGGTCAGATGAGACCGGACCGCGCAGCTGAGCGCCGCCATCTTGTCCGATAGCGCACAAGCCCCGGCGATCAAGAAAAGGGCGCTCTATGCGCATGTCGCCGTCGTGTGACGTTGCTGTGACCGAGCCGTTGGTCTAGGTTCTACCCGTCGCACACAGTGATGGTCGGTCAGCGGGTACGAAGCTGCTGGGGCGGAGTCGGAGCAGCGTGCGTGCCGAGCATCGTCAGCAGGTGAGCCTGATGGCTCCGAATACACGCAGGGACGAACCGCCATTTGCTGTCTCTGGGCAGCGGCGGGCCGTATGCAGATGCCAAAGTCCGCACGGGCGGACGAAAAATCCCAAGGAGTGAGAGCGCTAAATGACGGAGACCGCCTTGAAGACCTCCGAGCCGCAGCGACTGCGCGCGCTCGAGCGAGCCAACGAGATCCGGCTCGCGCGTGCAGCGATCAAGCGACGGATCGCCCTCGGCGAGGTCTCAGCAGCGGAAGTCATCCTGCAGTGCCCCGAGGCCGCAGACAGCTGGCCGGTTGGCGAGCTGCTGATAAGCCAAAGGCGCTGGGGTAGCACCAGGTGCCGGAAGTTCCTGTCTCGCAACCGAATCGTCGAGACCAAGCCGGTCGGAAAGCTCACCGAGCGTCAGCGCCTGTTGCTGGCAAGCTCGCTGCAGCAGCCGTCGGGCTCCCGCGAGATGGAGCTCGTGGCCTAGGAACCCGAGCCGGGACGTGCCTCGCAGCTTCCGGCGCGGCACGTCCCGGCCCGCTGACGCGGTGGCTTCGGGCCCACGACTGCCGCGGGACCCTTAGAGCTGGATTCCGATCGGCACCGGACTAGCGCCGGCGAGGAAGAAGAACCAGATCCCGAAGGCGACGAGGGTCAGCCCGGCACTGACCACCAGCACGCCCTCCAGCATCACGTGGCCCGGGTCGTTGAGGCCGCGAGCGACGCAGTTGGCGCGGTAGACGTCGCTCAGACGGGCCAGCACCGAGCCCAGCGCGGTAACGGTCACCAGCACCCCGAGGAACGCCGCCAGCAGCGCCGTCCCCAGCGATTCGGTGGCTCCCTGAATCTGAGACGCGACCCACAGCCACGTCAGGGGCGTCCCGACCCACAGGACGATGCTCCCGATGAACATGATCGAGATGACGAGGACGGCGCCTGCGCCGGATTTCAGCAGCGCGCGCATGCCGGTGCCTGGCGCGGTTTACGGATCAGGGTCGCGCTGGTCCGCTGGCGGACCGGCAACCCCCGGCTAACGGACAGCCGGAGGAGAGCTTTACCTGCCACCACCCCATCAGCATCCCGATCAGGCCCAGCCTCGGGCGCACCTGCCAGACGCCGCAGCCGGGCTCGCCCAGGTCGTGGCAGGAGACCCGGGTGAACCGGTAGCGGCCGGGCTGGAGCAGCATGCGCTCCAGCAGCAGGCGCTTCTCCGCCTGCTCGTCGGCGCGCCGCGTGATCGTCGTGCGCGCCGCGTGCAGCCGCTGCGCCAGCTCGTCGCGAACGATCTCGAGCTCCCCCAGGTCCAGCAACCGCGGCTCGGCGGACGCCGGGACCGGCGGCTGCGGCAGACCGCCGATGGAAAAGGCGGTCACGAATGCGTCGGCCAGCTCCCCCTCGAGCCGGGCGATCTGCCCGCGCAGGCTGCGGCGAGCGGCTCGCTCGTCGGCGGCGACGTCGACGTGGACCGTTGAAACGGTCGAGGCGACCGTTGCCTCACTACCCTGCCCCTGCGACGGACCATCGACGAGCTGGGAAAGCTCCTCTCCCATCTTGAGCGCACCCTAGCACTCTCCCGGATCGCCTCCGCCGGTCAGCTCGGTGCAGGTCCAGAGCGCCTCGTCGACGTGAATCGCGGGCACTCCGCCGACGGCCACGGAGAACAGCGTCACGCTGGTGGTCCGCGGGCGGACCGCGCTCTGGGGCTCGGGGTCGGCGAACAGCAGGCCATGGACCCTGACCCCGTCGGTCACGGCGAGGCTCCCGGGCTCCAGATATGGCGCCTCGGGCGAGGAGCGCCGGTCGTCGACGGTCGTCGTGCGGATCCCGAGCCCGGGGGGCGCGATCGCATCGGCGTCCAGCGCCCACACCGGGATCCCGGTCTCCAGCAGCGCCACCAGGCAGGCGTCGGCGATCAGATCGACGGAGCGAAACCCGCCGTCCAGCAGCCGCTGCACCGCCGCGCGCTCGGACGGGATTCGCTCGACGTCGGGATCGAGGCCGATCTGGCGGTAGAACGCGCGATAGGCGTGCGGGATCGGCTTGGTCCGCATGGCCACCACGTTGGAGCCGCGGTAGCGGCTGGCGAGCTGCCGCAGGCGCTCCACCACGGAAGGCGGGCTGGATCGTGGACGAGCGGCGACCGTCACCCAGTCCAAGCGCAGGCCCGGAAACTCGGCGGCCACGTCCGGGGCGACGACCCCGGGAGCCGGCCGCAGCGGCGGCGTGAAATCCGCATTCACGATGGCTGCCGGCGCCCGCTCGCAGCCACCAGCGCCCGCACCCGCGGATACAGGGCCCCGCTGGTCTGCCACTGATCGCCGATCAGCCTGTCCTTCACGACGCCGCCGCGATAGGCCAGCTCCGCCATCGGACAGATCGCGACCCCGTAGAGACCGCCGACCGCGCCGTCACCGTCATAGGCGACCGGGATCGTCCAGTGGTGTGAGCGCACCAGCTTGGCGGTGGCTGAGCGACCGGCGTGGACTGCGACCGCGGCGAACTGCACGGCCGAGCGGGGGAAGCGGCGCGAGAGCGCCTGCAGCGCGTCGACCTGGCGCTCGCACTCGGACGAGCCGGCGACGAACAGCGACAGCACCAGCGGCGCGCGGCGCGCCAGCAGGCAGACGTTCAGCGCGCGCACGTCGTGTCGAGCGAGCGTGCAGGGAGGGTTCAGGTTGGGATCGCCGACCAGATCGCCGGCGGCCAACGGCGCGGCGAAGAAGTGCAGCCGGTGACCGGGCGGTACGCCGGTGGTGCCCACGCCGTGGGTGGCGAACTGATAGATCGAGACGGCCACCACCAGGACGAGTCCGAAGATGCCGATCGCCCACCGATAGCGCCGCGTGTCGACGATCGGAGCGGCCGGCCGCCGCGCGACGGGTTCGGCGGCCCGGTGCTCCACCGCCGGCTGCTCGGGGCGCGGCCGGGGCGGGGCGTCGGGATCCAGGCGCGTGAGCGGGGCGCCTTCGGGCGGGCGCCCCTCGGGGCCCTCGGTCACGCCGTCCGCGGGCCGCGCCGGCGGCGGCCGACCGCATCGCCGAGCGCTCGCCACGGCGAGCGGGCGGGTTGGCGCGCGTCGCGCTCGGACAGCGCCAGCACGGCGGGCAGCACCAGCAGCACTCCCCCGAGCGAGACGGTCAGGTCGACCAGCGTGACGAAGCCGAAGTCGCGCAGCATCGTGATGTTGGAGAAGACGAGCACGCCGAAGCCCACGATCGCGGTGATCCCGGACGCCAGCACGGCGGCCCCGGTGGAGCGATACGTGCTCGCCAGCGCCGCCCGCAGCTCGTGGCCGGCCGCCCGCTCCTGGCGGAAGCGCTCGGACAGCAGCACGCTGAACTCGGTCGAGATCGCGATCACCAGCGTCCCCAGGGTGGCCGACATCGGGTTCAGGGGAATCCCGATCAGATACAGGATCAACGCCGACCAGCCGGTGGCCAGGGCGATCGGGATCATCGGCACGAGCGCCCGCCTGGGCTTGCGCAGCACCAGCGCCAGCACCAGACCGACCGCCAGCAGGCCGACGATCAGGGTGAGGAAGCGATGGCCGGTGGAGGACAGCGCCTGGTTGGCCTGGGCCGCCAGCACCGGCAGGCCGGTCAGCGCGGCGCTCACCCCGGCGGGAGGATGCAGCCGCGAGCGCATGTAGTCGATCACCTGCTGCTGGCGCGAGAGCGCCATCAGGCGGATGCCGAAGGCCAGCGTGGCCTCACGGTGGTCGCCCGTCAGCACCGCCTGGGAGAAGTACGGCGGGACCGAGCGCAGCAGCGTGTCGATTTGAGTCTGGCTCAGGTCGGCGTTCGCACCCGACCGGCCGCCGGTGCCGGTGGAGAACAAATCGGGCAGAGAGAGCGCCGGGCACAGGGTGGCGCGGGCGCAGCCCTTGGTCTCGACGTAGCCGTAGTGGGCCAGCAACCCGTCCTCGTAGCGAATCATCCACTTCAGCGTCGCCGGGCTGGCCACGTTGGCGCCGCGCACGGCGACGTCGATCTCCCCCGAGACGCCGGTGTCCTTCTCCAGCGCTTTGAGGTTGCGCAGCGCCGGCATGCTCGACGGCACGAGCTTGGTGACGTCGGACTGCACGGACGTCTGCGTGTCGGCGATCCAGCCGGCGACGGCCAGCACGCCGGCCAGCGCCAGCACGCGCGCCGGGCGCCGGATCACCGCCGAGACGATCCGCGCCGGCAACGACCTCGTGGACCCCTCGACGGTGCGCCGGGCACGCGGGGTCAGCGTCCGCCGCAGTCCGCTCGCTCCGCTGCCGACGATCTCACCCGCGCCCCGCAATCCGGGGGCGAGGAACCGCGCCGGCGCGGCGAACAGCTCGCCGGCGCCGCGCAGCGAGGCGGCCAGAGGACCCGCGCCCAGGCCCCGCTCGCGCAGCGCCAGCGCGGCCGAGACGACCGTCACCGCACAGCTCAGCGCCACCACGATCCCGGCCACCAGCAACAGCCCGAAGCCGCGAACCATCGGCACCGGGGAGAGCAGCAGCACGAGGAAGCCGGTGGCGGTGGCCAGCGCGGCGGTGGCGATCGTGGGCGCGGCGCGCCCGGCCGCCTGCGCGACCGCCTGGGCGGCGGTCAGCTGGCCCCCGCCCGCCCGCTCGGCCTCCGCGCGCGCTTCCTGCGCCCGGGCCTGGAACTGGATCCCGTAGTCGACGGCCAGCCCGATCAGGATCGGCAGCACCGCGATCGAGGCCATCGTCAATGCCGCCCCCAGCACCGCCAGCAGCCCGAAGGTGATCCCCGCGGCCGCCAGGGCGATGGCCAGCGGGACGAGGCGCAGGCAGCCGGATGACTCGCCGCCGCCCCAGTTCGGCGAGGCCGGATGCAGCCGGACGATCTGCGCGCCGCCCGAATGAGCGAGGCCGGATGCCGAGCGGGCGGCGGGCGCGGAGGGGCGGTACGGCGAGCGGAAGACGATCAGCAGCGTTGCCGCCATGACGAGGAGCGCGGCGATCAGCAGCCCGGCGATCGCGCCCGAGATCTGACCGGCGAGGTCGTTGACGACGACCGGTACCCCGGTCACGGTGTAGTCGCCCTGGTAGGCCGAGCGGAACATCGGCATGCGGATCGCCTGGCGGATCCAGCTGATCGCGCGGGCCTGCTGGGCATCGGACAGCGACGAGCGCAGCCGTACCTGGATCAGCGCGGAGTCGGCGGTCGGGAACAGGTAGGCGAAACGGGCCTTGGGCTGGTTGACCCCCCGGGTCTGGTCGAACACGATCTGCCCGATGAACTGGGGATCGTCGATCGAGGGGGTGCTGCTGAGCCCCGAGGTGACGGCCAGCTGCTCCATCGTCGACAGCTGTTGCTGATACTCCAGCTGACCGGCGGCGTTGGCCTCCGCGAGCGCCTTCTTCTTGCTCATCCCCCGGCCGATCGCCAGCGCGTAGGCCTGCTGCGCGGCCGACGTGCTGGCGGCGTTGGCGCCGCTCAGCATCGAGCCGATCCCGTGGTTGACCGCCGCCACCGCTTGGTTGAGGAACGTCCCCGGCCCGTACACGACCTGGGCGGCGCGCGACTGCATCAGCTTGCCGCACGGACTCCCCCACCCGCCGTAGGGGCCGTGCTTGACGGCGGTGAACGCCCGCAGCTTGCTGTTGGCCTGCACGTACTGACCGCCCAGGCACGCCTCCAGCTGGGTGATCGTGGCCAGGTCCCTGGTCTGCACCAGGTTGGTCAGCTTCTCGCGCACCAGGATGATCACCGCGTCGTCGCCGAAGTGGCGCTGATCGTCGGCGGTCGCCTGGAACGCGGGCGAGGAGCGGTTGACGAACGTGTCGGTGCCGGCCGACGGCTTCAGGCCGAGCGCCAGGATGCCGCCCGCGATCGCCATCGCCAGAACGATCGCCACCACCAGGACGGGCCGCCGAGCGGCCGCCCCGGAGATCCGCTCAAAGATCGGCGCCATTCCGAGCCGAGGCTACCGGTGAGGCCGGGGGGTCGCGCCGCTCGGGTCCGCTGGCGCAGGCCCCGCGATCAGTCCATCGTCAGGGGGCCCTGCGACTCCCCTGAGAGGAACTGCCGGATGAAGGGGTTCTCGGAGTTGAGCATGTCCTCGGCAGGGCCCGCCTCGACGACGCGGCCCTTCCACAGGACGTTGATGTAATCGGCCACGCGCCGTGCGCTCATGATGTCGTGCGTGATCACGCAGAAGGTGGGCAGGTGCTCCTTCTTCTGCTCCTTGGCCTCGTCCATCATGTCGCGGTGGATCTCCAGGATCAGCTCGCCCAGCAGCGCGGTGCGCACCGGGTCCAGGCCCGAGTCGGGCTCGTCGAAGAGCACGATGTCGGGCTCCAGCACCAGCGCCCGCGCGAAGCCCGCACGTTTCTTCATCCCGCCCGAGAGCTCGTTGGGTGCCTTGTGGAGCGCTGACCCGAGGCCGACCTCGTTGAGGCGGCGCATGACGATGTCCTCGATCTCGTCCTCGCCCTTCTCGGTGTGCTGGCGCAGCGGGAAGGCGACGTTGTCGTAGAGGTTCATCGAGCCGAACAGCGCGCCGTCCTGGAACAGCAGCCCGAACTTCTTGCGCATGTCGAACAGG
>JADGPO010000045.1 GCA_017882405.1 Solirubrobacteraceae bacterium
AGACCGCGAGCTTGTCACCGGGGTCCTCGGTCTCACGCCAGTGCAGGTAGTAGGAGAGCCACACGAGCGTGGCTCCGATCATCGCGCCGGCGAACTCGCCGATCAGATACTTCGGGACCATGCTGCCGGTGATGTTCCCGTTGATCCACAGCCCCAGCGTCACCGCCGGGTTCAGATGCGCGCCGCTGAACTGGCCGACGGCGTAGACGCCCACCATGACAGCCATGCCCCACCCGAAGGTGATGACGATCCAGCCGCCGTTCTGCGCCTTGCTCTTGTTGAGTAGGACGGCGGCCACCACCCCATCACCAAGCAATATCAGGAGCGCGGTCCCGATCGTTTCAGCGCCAATGATGCTCAAGTCTCTCTCCCTCCTGAGCCAACTTATGGACGGCCGCGATACTATCTTGGCCCGTTCGACAATGTCAAACTGAGTTCGAACTACCGATACCCGGTTCGTCGCTGTCAACTAGGTAAGCCGGGAACGCAGATCCGGTGCCTGGCAACATCCAATCCATCGAGCGCGCGGCGGCGATCCTGCGTCTGCTCTCCGGGCGCACCCGCCGGCTCGGCGTGGTGGACCTCGCCGGCGAGCTGGGGCTCTCCAAGGGCACCGTGCACGGCCTGCTGCGCACGCTTCAGCACGTCGGCTTCGTGGAGCAGGACGCCGAGACCGGCAAGTACCAGCTGGGCGCGGCGCTGCTGCATATGGGCTCCAGCTACCTGGACGGCAACGAGCTGCGCACCCGCGCGCTCAACTGGTCTGACTCGCTGGCGTCCCGCACCCAGGAGGCCGTTCGGATCGGCACGCTGCACGATTCGCAGGTGCTGATCGTCCACCACGTGTTTCGCCCCGATGACAGCCTGCAGACGCTGGACGTCGGCTCGCTTCTGCCCGCCCATGCCACGGCCCTGGGCAAAGTGCTGCTCGCCCACCATCCCTACGTCGCCACCGAGCTGACCAAGCAGGGCCTGGCGCCGTTCACCGACGCGACGATCTGCGACGGAGAGCGGCTGGAGCGGGAGCTTCACCGCGTGCGCGAGCGGGGTTGGGCGAGCGACATCGGCGAGCTCAGCCGCGCGCAGGTATCGTTGGCCGCACCGATCATGGACCGCAGCGGACTGACGGTCGGCGCGATGGGTATCTTCGGTCCACCGGAGAGACTGCTGACGGCCCGTCAACCGCGAGGAGAGCTGCTGGCCTACGTACGGGAGGCGGCGCGGGCGGTCTCTCGCGAGCTGGGAGCGATCCCATGGTGACCGAGTGGCGTTGAGAGACCGATACGTAGCGGCGATCGACCAGGGCACGGGCTCATCCAGGTGCCTGGTGTTCGATCGCTCGGGGCGGATCGTGTCGGTCGCCCAGAAGGAGCACGCCCACGTCGACCCGCGGCCGGGCTGGGTGGAGCACGATCCCGAGGAGATCTGGCGAAACGTCGAGGAGGTGGTGGGCCGAGCGCTGGTCGAGGCCCGCCTGGAGCCCACCGATCTGGTCGCGCTGGGGATCGCCAGCCAGCGCGAGACGACGGTCGTCTGGGACCGCCACACCGGCCAGCCCGTGCACCCGGCGATCACCTGGCAGGACACGCGGACCGATCACATCGTCCGCGACCTGACGGCCCGGTACGGCCAGGACTACTTCCGCAGCCGGGCCGGCCTGCCGGCGGCCACATACTTCTCGGGGCCGAAGCTGCGCTGGCTGCTGGACACGGTGACCGGGCTGGACGAGCGCGCGCAGGCCGGCGAGGTGCTGTTCGGGACAATGGACTCGTGGCTGATCTGGCGGCTGACCGAGCGACATCTGACCGATGTGACCAACGCCAGCCGGACCCTGATGATGAACCTCACCACGCTCGACTGGGATTCTGAGCTGCTCGACGCGCTCGGCGTTCCCCGAGCGATGCTGCCGCAGATCCGTCCCTCGGCCGAGGTCTACGGGGAGGCCGGCGGGCAGCTGGAGGGCGTGCCGGTGGCGGCCGCGCTCGGCGACCAGCAGGCGGCCCTGTTCGGCCAGACCTGCTTCTCGCCGGGCGACGCCAAGTGCACCTACGGGACCGGCAGCTTCCTGCTGCTCAACACCGGCGAACACCCGGTGGTGTCGGGTAGCGGGCTGTTGACGACCGTTTGCTGCCGGGTGGGCGAGGAGGCGCCGACCTACGCGCTGGAGGGTTCGATCGCCGTCACCGGCGCGCTCGTGCAGTGGTTTCGCGACAACCTGGAGCTGATCGGCTCGGCGTCGGAGATCGAGACGCTGGCTCGCACCGTGGAGAACAACGGTGGCTGCTACTTCGTGCCCGCCTTCTCGGGACTGTTCGCGCCGCATTGGCGTGACGACGCCCGGGGCGTGATCGCCGGCCTGACGGGCTACATCACCAAAGGCCACCTGGCGCGGGCGGTGCTGGAGGCGACCGCCTGGCAGACGCGCGAGGTGGTGGAGGCGATGATCTCCGACGCCGGGGTCTCACCGAGTGCGCTGCGCGTCGACGGCGGGATGACGGCCAACAACCTGTTGATGCAGTTCCTGGCCGACGTGCTGGACATGGCCGTCGTCCGACCCAACGTGGCCGAGACGGTGTCGCTCGGCGCCGCCTACGCCGCCGGGCTGGCGGTCGGCTTCTGGCCTGACACCGACGCGCTGCGAGCCAACTGGCACGTGGCCGGCCAATGGCTGCCCGACATGGACCCCGACCGCCGTCAACGTGGGTATCGCAAGTGGCGCAAGGCGGTGAGCCGCACGATCGACTGGCTCGACGAAGACGACGACGATTGACCCCGGCGCTAAGCTCGCGCTTGGGGAAGGACCGACACGGAGGAGAGACGCATGCCGACTGATCCCAACGAGCATCCGGCCAAACCAGAGCAGCCGCACGAGGGTTTTGCCGAGGGCCAGGAGGACGAGGAGAAGTACCCGGATGACCTGACGGTCGGGCGCTTCAGCGAAGGCGAGGAGGATCTGCCCGACGACACCCCGGAGAAGCGCCGGCACGGCCGCTTCTCAGAAGGCGAGGAGCAACTGCCCGACGACACGCCGGAGAAGGAGGAGGAGGGCCGATTCTGAGGGGCAGGCCGACCTGCCGCACCAGGACGCCCCCTAGACCCACAGTCGTTGCGTGAAGCTGGGCCAGACGCCATTGGAGGTCAGCCCGATCGGCCTGGGACTGGCCGCGCTCGGGCGACCCGGCTACATCACCGTCGGCCACGCCGGTGACCTGGGCGGTCACACCGACGTCGAGGAGATGCGGGCCAGAGCCCACGCGGTGCTCGACGCCGCCTACGCCGGCGGCGTGCGCTACTTCGACGCCGCGCGCTCCTATGGCCGAGCCGAGGAGTTCCTCGGCTCGTGGCTGAACCAGCGCCAGCTCTCGCCGCCGGCCGTCAGCGTCGGCTCGAAGTGGGGCTACACCTACACCGCGGGCTGGCGCACCGACTCCGAGGTCAACGAGGTCAAGGACCTCTCGATCGCCACCCTGCGCCGTCAGGAGCAGGAGACCCGGGGGCAGCTCGGTCACCGCCTGGGCCTGTACCAGATCCACTCGGCGACACTGGAGAGCGGGGTGCTCGCCGATCCTCAGGTGCTCGAGGAGCTGGCGCGGTTGCGAGCCGGCGGCCTGTCCATCGGGTTCACGGTCACGGGACCGCACCAGGGCGACACGATCGCGCGGGCGCTGGAGGTCGGCGGCTTCGACGCGGTCCAGGCGACCTGGAACCTGCTCGAGCCCTCGGCTGGGCCGGCGCTCGCCGCCGCCCATGACGCCGGCTTGGGCGTGATCGTCAAGGAGGCCGTGGCCAATGGCCGACTGACCGCCCGCGGCGACGTGCCCCAGCTGATCGACGCCGCGGCGCGGACCGGCGTGGGGGCCGACGCGCTGGCGCTGGCGGCGGCGCTGGCACAGCCGTGGGTCGACGTGGTGCTGAGCGGCGCGAGCACCCCGGAGATGCTCGCCGCGAACCTCGCCGCCGCGGAGATCGAGCCCGACGCCGAGCTGCTGGAGCGGCTCGGCGGGCTGGCCGAGGAGCCGGAGGCCTACTGGGAGTCGCGCTCGGCGCTGAGCTGGAACTGAACGCGCCTCTGTCACAGGCGTGCCAAATGTGCGCAAATTGCGCCCGGATGGCCGGGTGGAGCGGTTCTGCGTCGATCGGCGCCGACTAGAGTTCTGGGTGGGGATGGCCAAGGACACCGAGAAACTGATCCGTCAGCTCTCGCTGATCTCTTACCTGATGGCCGAGCGGCGGCCCGTGACGGCGCCGGAGATCCGGCGCGACGTCGAGGGATACAGCGTGATGAACGAGGACGCGTTCGCGCGCCGCTTCTACGCCGACCGCTCCGAGCTGGAGGCGCTGGGGATCGTGCTGGCGGTGGAGAAGCCCGTCGACGGCCTGGTCGAGCAGGAGAACTACTCGCTCCCCCCGGAGAACTTTCACCTCCCGCCGATTGCCTTCAGCGACCAGGAGCTGGCCGCGCTGCGCACGGCGCTGCAGCTGCTCGACGGGGAGTTCGCCTACGCGGAGCCGCTGCGCCTGGCCCTGCAGCAGATCTCGTGGGGCCGCCCCAGCCCCTTGCAGGCCCCCGAGCAGAGCACCGTGGCGCTCGGCATCACGGGGTCTGCCGGCGGCCACGACGTGTCGCTGCGCCTGGCCAAGATCGAGACGGCGATCTTCCGCCGCAAGACGATCGTGTTCGACTACCACACGATGGAGCGCGACGAGCTCGGCGCACGCAGGGTCGACCCCTACCAGCTGCTCTTCCAGGGCGGCCAGTTCTACGTGGTCGGACGCGCGCACGAGCGCTCGGCGATCCGCGTCTTCCGCCTCTCGCGGATCCGCGGCAAGGTCGGCTACGCCACCAAGGCCGAGCACGACTTCCAGCGGCCTGACAACTTCGATCCGCGCGCCTATGCCAACCGCATCGACTGGCAGTTCGGCGAGCCGATCGGGACGGCGCAGGTGTGGATCGGGCAGCGGATCGCCTGGCAGATCGAGCGTCACTTCGGCCGCTACGGGGAGATCCGTCCCGCCGGAGAGGACGCCGAACCCGACGATCGCCTGTTCGTCACGGGCTACGCCAACTCGCGGCAGCTGATCGCCTGGGCGCTCGGCCTGGGCGAAAACGCGCGGATCGTCGGGCCCCCGGAGCTGGTCACCGAGCTGCGCGAGCGGGTCTCAGTGCTGGTGGAGCGCCACTCCGGCGAGCCGCAGGTGGCCGACGAGCTGCCTGCCGGGACGCCCGCCGCCCACGCGGTGCAGGACGGCCGGGCCGACCCCGCCGAGGATGACCCCGTGAGCCCGAACGGCAGCCGGCCCGACGCCGCGATCCGGCCCGAGCGCTTCGCGCTGCTGGTCACGCTGGCCAGCATCCTGATCGAGGCCGGACGGGCCGGACGGCTGCTGAGCTCCACCGAGCTGTGCAGCGCGCTGAAGATCTCAGACCTTGAGCTGCGCGAGGACATCGGCGTGCTCAACGTCGTCAACTTCGGAGCGGGCACGTACGTGCTCTACGCCGAGATCCACCCCGACGGGACGATCGAGGTCGACTCCGAGCCCTACGGCGACTCGTTCGCCCGGCCGGCGCGGCTGCTGCCGGTGGAGGCCAAGGCCCTGATCGCCGCCATCGACCTGATCGGTGAGCACATCCCCGAGGGCTCGCTGACCTCGGTGCGCCGCAAGGTCGTGGGCGCGCTGGGCGAGGACCCGGTTCACGAGGGGTTGCAGTTCGCCACGCTCGGCGGCGACGACACGCAGATCTCCGAGGTCGTCTCCTCGGCGATCGCGCGCCGGCGGCGGTTGTCGTTCGAGTACTACAAGGAGAACGAGGACGAGTTCTCGACCCGGCTGGTGGAGCCCTACGCGCTGATCAACGGCCGCGAGGGGTGGTACCTGGCGAGCTTTGATCCCACCCGCGACAGCGTCCGGCACTTCCGCCTGGACCGGATCAAGTCCGCCACGGTCACCGACGAGAGCTTCGAGGCCCGCAACGACGTCGACCCCGCCGCCGACGTCGACGGCTGGCCGCGTACCGGGGAGGTGCCCGCCTCCAGCCGCGCGCGGGTGTGGATCTCTCCGGAGCGCGCCCGCTGGGCGCGTGAGGAGCGCAACGTGGTCGCCGAGCTCTCCGACGGCGCGGTGATCGTCGAGCTGGGCTTCGCCGGCGTGGACTGGCTGGTCCGCGAGACGCTCAAGGAGGCCGGAGACGCGGTGGTGCTGGAGCCCGCCGAGGCGCGCGAGGCCGTGCGCCAGGCCGCCGAGCGGATCGGCGCCGGCGCCGCGCTGGCCTCGCGCTGAGCGCGCGTTGACGGTGAGCCGCCGCGACCAGATCCAGATGACCGCGGCCGAGCAGGCTGGCTTTCTGTCTGAGCAGCGCACCGTGATCTGCGCCACCAACGGGGTCGGCGGCTGGCCGCACCTGATGCCGCTGTGGTACGTCGTCCGCGGCGAGGACACCTGGGCCTGGACCTATTCGAAATCGCAAAAGGTGCGCAACCTGGAGCGCGACCCGCGGGCCACGCTCCAGGTGGAGGCCGGCGAGGAGTACGACCAGCTGCGGGGGATCATGATCGAGGCGCGCACCGAGATCCACCGGGACACCGACCTGGTGGCGGCGCTCGGGAGCGAGTTGGCGCAACGCTATGGCGGCGGGTCGCTCGCACCGGAAGCTAGGGATGCGATCCGAGCACAAGCTGCCAAGCGCGTCGCACTGCAGTTCGTGGCGCAGCGGACGGCCACCTGGGACCACCGCAAGCTCGCCGGCGCGTATTGAGTTGAGGAACCGATATTTGTCCCGCTTTCCGGGACTTTTATCGCACGGAGGCGGCGAGCCGCCCGTCGTCGTCGAGCGTCCAGCCACTCAGGCCAAAGCGCGTCGCCAGCAGCTCCCCGGCTTGGGCGGCGGCCACCGGAGTGACCGACCGCTCCGACGGCGTCAGCTCGGTGAGGATCAGGGCTCCCGACCAATCGCTCAGCGACACCGCCGTGGCGCGGCGGTCGTAGATGGCGGCCGAGATCCCCGCGGAGACGAACGGCGAGCGCGGATGGGTCGCCGTGTACCAGTTGCTGGTCTCGATGTCGATCAGCGGCACCGGCTCGGGCACGAACGTGTAGCCGTCGATCCACTCGCCCTCGCTCACCGTCTGCAGGACCAGCTCGGGACCGTCGGCTCTCACCCGAAAGCGCCACCCGTCCTGGATGTGCTCGTCGCCCGGCCCGAACGGGATCGGCGCCAGCAGAGTGCCGCGGCCGAACCCCACATCGGCGTGCCACACCTGGCCGTCCAAGCGCACGCGCAGCACCAGATGCGTGCGGGAGCGCTCAGTGCCGCGCTGTCCGACCCGGGCGAGGATCGGGTCGACCTGCGCTCCGAGCGCCTCCAGCGCCGCCTTGAGCAACAGGTTGTGCTCAAAGCAATAGCCGCCCCGGCGCTCGGTGACCAGCTTTCGCTGCAGGTCGTCCAGCGCAAGTGAGACCGGCTTGCCCCGCCGGGGGTCGAGGTTCTCGAACGGGATCGAAGTGACGTGCGCGCGGTGGATCTCGGCGATCCCCGGACGCTCGCGCAATCCGATCCGGTCCAGATAGGCGTCGAGGTCGAACATCCGCGGCAATCTACGACGTGTACCCTCCGCGCGGTGACGGACGTGCTCAAGGGGCTGATTCTCTCCGGGGGCAAGGGCACGCGTTTGCGTCCGATCACGCATACCAGCGCTAAGCAGTTGGTGCCGGTGGCTAATAAGCCGGTGTTGTTCTACGGGATCGAGGCGATGGCGGAGGCGGGGATCGAGGAGGTGGGGATCATCATCGCTCCCGAGACGGGGGATGAGATCCGCGCCGCGGCGGGCGATGGGGCGCGTTTCGGGGTGAAGTTGACCTACATCGTCCAGGACGAGCCGGCAGGGTTGGCGCATGCGGTGCTGACCGCCGAGCCGTTTTTGGGGGTGTCGCCGTTTGTGATGTATCTGGGCGACAACCTGTTGCAGGGCGGGATCTCAGACTTGGTGCGCGCGTTTCACGACGGCGGGCCGGACGCGATGATCCTTTTGACCCCGGTCTCTGATCCTGAGCACTACGGCGTCGCTGAGCTCCAGGACGGGTCGGTGGTGCGCCTGGTGGAGAAGCCGGCTGAGCCCAAGACCGATCTGGCGCTGGTGGGGGTGTACATGTTTCGCTGCTCGGTGCACGCGGCGGCGCGCGCGATCGAACCGTCGCCGCGGGGGGAGTTGGAGATCACCGACGCGATCCAGCGGATGGTCGACGTGGGGCTGCGGGTGGAGCCGCATATCGTGAAGGGGTGGTGGAAGGACACCGGTCGTCTGGACGACATGCTGGCCGCTAATCGGCTGGTGCTGGACACGATCCAGGCGCGGCAGGGCGGGGAGCTGGAGGACTGCCAGGTCGATGGGCGGGTGGTGATCGAAGCGGGCGCGCAGCTGACCCGCACAGCGGTAAGGGGCCCCGCGGTGATCGGCACCGGCGCGCGGCTGACTGACTGCTACATCGGTCCCTACACCGCGATCGGTGCCAACTGCGTGATCGAGAACGCCGAGGTGGAGCACTCGATCCTGCTGGAGGGATCGACGGTCAAAGATCTCGACGGACGGATGGAATCCTCGCTCCTGGGTCGCAACGTCAAGATCGGACGGAGCGAGCGCCAACCCCGCGCCTACCGCTTCCTCGTCGGCGACAACTCCGAAATCGGCATCCTCTAAGGGCCCTAAATCCCGGGCCGCAGGGAGTCCAGGAACGGCTGGCGCTCCAATCCATACAGCAGGCCGTCGCTGCGGGCGGTGATCGTGGCCGTTCGCCGCACGTCGCGCAACAGCCCGGTGTCCAGCCGCGCGAGCTCGTAGCCGAGCCGGCGCGCCGTCGCCTCCAGCTCGTGCAGCAGGGCCCGGGCCACCCCGCGACCGCGCACGGGCGGGGCCACGTACATGCGTTTGATCTCGGAGGCGCGCTCGTCCAGGCGCTTGACGCCTCCGACGCACACCGGCTCGCCGTCAGACCAGCCGACGAGCAGCGCCCCGGAGGGTGGGCCGAGCTCGGCTGCCCCCGCCCGCGGCATGTCGTCGCTGTCCATGTCGAGGCCGTCGTAGATCTCGCGCATCTCGTCGCGCATCGCCTGCAGCAGGGCCGCGCCGGCACCGGTGTCGAACGCGGCCTGCCGGAACTCGATCTCCGGAGTCAGGGCCATCTCGCGATCAACGCTAGTAGCGAGCCGTCAGTAGGCTCGTCCGATGGCTCAACCGCCTGCCGAGGTCTCCGAGCGGCTGCTCACCGCCTGGCGTGGCGAGATCCTCGCGGGCACTGTTTACGGGCTGATCGCCCGGCGCCTGGAGCCCCGCGAGGCCGAGATCCTGAGCAGGATGGCCGAGGCCGAGAGCGGCCACCGCCGAAGGCTGGAGGAGCGGATGACGCAGCTGGGGATCCCGGTCCCCGACCCGGCCACCGTCAAGGTCCCGCTGTGGCTGCGCCTGCAGACGCGGGTGGCGCCCGCGGACCGCCTGCTGGCCGCGCGCGAGGCCGCCGAGGACGAAGAGGTCGACGATCTGTACAAGCGCTCCACCGGAGACCCCGAGACCGACCACCTGCTGCGCGAGATCCGCAAGGAGGAGCGCTCGCACTCGCTCGCGGTGGCCGACATGCGCGCCGGCTCGGGTGCCGAGGGTCCCGTGCTCGCCGGCGCCGAGTCCGGACCGCCCGCGCCCGCCCTGGCCGGCAACATCGGGGTGGGCGGGTCCGGTTCCGTGCCGGGAGCTCGCGCCCGCCTGGACCGGATCCTCGGCCGCGAGAAGTGGCACTCCAGCGGCGCCAGCTGGATCTCGGGCGCGATCTACGGCGCCAACGACGGCCTGGCGGCCGTGTTCGGCATCGTGGCCGGCGTCTCGGGCGCCACCGGCGGCTCGGGTGCGGTGCTGACCGCCGGACTGGCGGGGGCGATCGCCTCCGCCCTGTCGATGGCCACCGGCGCGTTCCTGGCCGAGCGCTCCGAGAACGAGGTGGCCGCCGCCAACATAGAGCGCGAGCGACAGGAGATCGCCGAGCACCCCGAGGAGGAGAAGGAGGAGCTGTCGCTCTTCTACCAGCTCAAGGGCATCGACGTGCAGACTGCCGATCAGCTCGCCGAGCAGATGGCCAAGCGACCCGACGCGATGCTCCAGGCGCTCGCCACCGAGGAGTTCGGCGTGTCCGTCGGCGGCGGCGGCGACCCGGTTCAGGCATCGCTCGCCGCCGGGATCTCGACCGGCATCGGCGCGATCATCCCGGTGATCCCGTTCATGATCACCACCGGCACGGGGGCGATCATCGCGGCGGCCGCGATCTCGCTGGTGGCCCACTTCCTGGTGGGCGCCGCCAAGTCGCTGGTCACGCTGCGCACCTGGTGGTCGGCGGGCCTGGAGATGACCCTGGCCGGCGTGATCGTGGGCGGCGCGACGTACCTGGTCGGCCTCGCGCTGCCCACGTAGCCCGCGGCGCATCAAAACGACACCCCCTCGAGACGGGCCTTGGGCGAGAAGTCAGCTCAGCAGGTCGGCCAGCTGCTCACGCAGCTGCGCCAGCTCCGACTCCAGGACGGCAACCCGGGCCTCCAGGGCCGTCACGTCGAAGGCGGGCGGGACCGGCGGCGTGGGCGGCCTGGGCGACGCAGCAGCGGGTGGCAACGACACCGGAGCGGGCGGCGGCGCCGGCGCCTCCGACGCGTCGGCCCCGGTCGCGGCGCCGCCCAGCAGCTGGGCGTAGCGCTCCTCCTTCTGGCCGGGTCGGCGCTCCAGCCGGACCACATGGCCGCGCGCGATCAGCTCGCGGAGCACCCGCTCCACGTCGGCCAGCGTCGGCATCGGGGCCAACCGCTCGCTGCGCTGCTTGAGCTCGCCGGGCGTCTGCGGGCCGCGAAGCAGCAGCACGCCCAGCACGGCCAGCTGCTCACGGTCCAGGCCAAGGCCCTCCTCGGCGAGATGGCGGTGCTTGACGGCGCGCGAGTTGTGGCCGCTGGCCAGGCGGGCCAGGCCGTACTTCGAGAGCCGCTGGGCGGCCTCGCGCACGGCGTTCTCGTCGTAGTGGGTGACCGGGTCGCGGTTAGTCGACTGGTTGCACGCGAGGCGCAGCGCGTTGAGCGACAGGGGGTACTGCTCGGGCGTGGTCCAACGCTTCTCGATCAGGCAGCCCAGGACCCGCTGCTCGACCGGGGTGAGATCACCGAAATGCACGCGGCGAGCATAGTCAGATGCTGCTCACAGCGAGCGCTCGGCGAGCGTCACCCGGCGACCGGCTGGCAGCTCCCAGCGTCCGTCGCGCCAGGCGATCCGGCCGCCGTCCGCCAAGCGCGCCGCGGTGTGTCCCAGCCGCGGCACGCCCCACAGGGTGGCCCTCAGCGGCCGCTCGGCCTCCGGCTCGTCCCCCAGGCCTGAGGCGACGTGCCAGGCCGGATAGGTGACCACGATCGAGCCCGCCCGCACCCATACCGGGATCCGCTCCAGCGGGGCGTCCACGATCACCTCGCCCCCGCCGTGGACGTACCGCCCCGACCACGTCTCGATCCACTCCCCCCGCGGCAGCGCCACCTCGCGCTGGCGCGCCCGGTCGTCGAGCACCGGCGCCACCCACAGCGCCGGCCCGTAGCCGTAGGCGTCGCCCAGCGTCCAGCCGCGCGGATCGTCGGGATCGAGCAGGCAGAGCGGGCGGATGATCGGCATCCCTGTGCGGGCGGCGGTCAGCGCCGCCGCGTGCACGTACGGGACGAGCTGCTCGTGCAGCAGCACATAGGCGCGATAGCAGTCGAGCACCCGCTCGCCGTAGCGCCACGGCTCCTGCGGCATCCGGCCGTGAGCGTGCATCAGCGGCGTGAAGCAGCCGAACTGCAGCCAGCGCATCAGCAGCTCCGGAGGGCAGCGCTCCACCAGCCGGTGCCCGAGGTAGCCACCGATGTCGTGGGAGAAGTTGGAGATGGCGCTGCAGGCGGCGCTCAGCGCCGCCACCACGAGGACGCGCAGCGACCAGAAGTCCGACACCTGGTCGCCGCCCCACGTGAGGCCATGGGCGTGCTGGCCGCTCCAGCCGCTGCGGCCGAACAGCACGCCCTTGCCGGGGTGCGCCTCGTCGAGTGCCCGCTGCAAGCACTGGCGGTGCAGGCCGCCCAGCGCCCACGCCGCCTGCGCTCCGGTGCGCCCGTCCGCCAGCCTGACCCGGTCGGGGATGTAGTAGCCGTCGCCGTCGTCGGCCTTGATCCCCTCCACCCCCAGCTCGAGGACCCGCTTGGCCGACTCCCGCCACCAGCGCTCGGCCGCCGGGCTGGAGAAGTCGACCGGCGAGCCGGTGCCCATCCACCACTGGGACACGAACGGCCGGCCGTCCGGCTCGCGCACGAAGTGCCCGGCGGCGGCCGCGGGGGCGTAGTTGGACGCCGGCAGGGCATGCATGTGCTCTGACTCGGGCTGCGGCGGGATTTGCCCGTTGCGCGAGTCGAGGTTCACCCACGGCGTGACCCACACCACGGTGCGCACCCCGTCGGCCCGCATCGAGGAGATCATCCACGCCGCGTCGGGGAACTGGTGGGGGTTGAACTCCCAGGTGTTGTACTGCGTCGCCCACGGCGAGTCGATCACGATCGCGTCCAGGGGGATGTTGTGGCGGCGGAAGCCGAGGAAGTCGTCGAGCACGTCGTCCTGGTGCTCGTGCACGTCCCGGCTCTTCCAGAAGCCGTAACCCCATTCGGGCAGCTGGGCCGGGAAGCCGGTCAACCGGCAGAGCTCACGCAGACGTGCCGCCGGCGTGCGCCCGCACACGATCTCAAGCGTCAGCGGTCCGGCATGCGCCCGTGTGGAGACCGAGATCCGCTCGCCGGCGAGATCGAAGCACGTGCCGTTGCCGTCGCCGCGGCACCACACGCCGTAGCCGCGGCTGGAGAGCAGCCACGGCACAGGCGCGCAGTCGCCCTGGGGGATTCCACCCTCGGCGAGCATCTCCGGTGGGCAGTCGGGCCCGGTGTAGCGACGATCGGCGCCCAGCTGGATGTCACGGCCGGCCTGGTCCAGCCGCGGATGGTGACGCAGGCCGAGGCCCACCAGGCGCTCCTCGGCGCGCCGCTCCCAGTCCAGACCCAGCCGCAGCGGACCGCCCTCGGCGGTCAAAGCAAGCGACACCCGGTGCTCTGACGGCAATTCGACTACCAGCTCCGCGCCGCGGCCCCCCTCCAGGCGCAGCTCGAGGGTCAGGCCCCGCTCGCTGCGCGCCACCGGCGACGCGGCCACCGCGCGCTGTACCGGCGCGCGCTCCTCGGAGGCGAGCACTCCCTAGGTGAACTGCAGGAACTGGTCGCGGATCTCCCCGTCGACCGCCCACGCGCCGCCGGCGCGCAGCAGCGAGCGGCCGGCGCGGCGAATGACCAGCGAGAACGGCCGCAGCGTCACCTCCACCCGCAGCACGCGGGTCTCCAGCACCACCTCCTCCATGCGAATCGACACATGCACGTCACCAATGGTTCTCGCCCGCAACGCTCCAACATGCGGTCGTTCACGAAATGGTCACTGAACGTGAGCGCGTTCTTCACGGTTGCCGGCAATAGCAGGCCAATCCTGTAGTCATGAACGAGAACAGCCGCGTCGACATGCATGTGCACTCGACAGCGTCGCAGCTGTCGAAGCTGGGGGTGCAGCGTTCGCTGAGCCTGCCGGAATGCGCCACGGAGCCGTGGGAGGTCTACGAGCTGGCCAAGCAGCAGGGGATGGATTTCGTGACGATCACCGATCACGACACGATCGCGGGCGCGCTGGCGGTCAGCCACCTCCCGGACACGTTCATCTCCGAGGAGCTGACCGTCTCCTTCAAGGGCGAGGCCCAGGCGGTGCACGTGCTCTGCTACGGCATCACGCCCGCCGACCACGAGTGGCTGCAGGCCCACAACGACGACGTGGAGACGTGCGCGGCCTACCTGCAGGAGCACGAGATCACCGCCGCCCTCGCCCACCCCTTCTACGCGGTGCAGGCGCCGCTGACCGCCCGCCACCGCCGCCGCCTGGCGCAGCTGTTCCCGATCTGGGAGACCCGCAACGGGTCCCGCGCCAAGGAGCTCAATCTGCCGGCGTTCGTGTACATCGAGACCCATGGGGGCACCGCCATAGGTGGGTCCGATGACCACGCCGGAATCGACGTCGGACGCACGTTCACCCAGACCCCGAGGTCGGCCGGTCCGCGGGAGTTCCTGGACCACGTGCGCTCCGGACGTGCCGAGGCCCACGGAGCCCAAGGCAGCGCCGCCAAGTGGGCCCACGCGGCGATGGCGCTCGCGGTCCGCAGCCTCGGCGACGCCGACGGCCCCGCCCAGCCGCCTGATCCCATCGCCGTGCTGGCGATCGTCGAGCGGGTGATGTGCGAGGGTGACGCCCGCCACGGTCAGGTCGGATCGGACCTGGGACCCGAGGACGGCCGGACGCTGCTGCGCGCATGGCTTCAGACGATGGAATTGAACATCACCGAGGACGAGCTGCTGGCGCGCCTGCAGGACGGCCGCCTCAGTCACCCGGACCTCGAGCGCCGCGCCCGGCGCCTGCACGAGCGCCAGCTCGCCGCCGCTGTGTCCGAGCTGGCCGACAGCGTGCAGCACGGACGGCTGGCGCTCGGGGAGCACGGCGCCCAGCTGTTCAGGGCCTGTATCCCGGCGATCCCCTACGCCGCCGCGGCGGCGTTCCTCGGACGGGAGAAGTTCAAGCTGACCCGCTCGGACGGGGACCGGCCACGGGTGGCCCTGGTCGCCGACGGCCTGGGCGCGATGCACGGCGTCACCCACACGGTCCAGCAGATCCGCGACCGCGGGGTTCCGGGATACGAGGTGGAGGTGATCGGCACCGACGCCGACGTCGACCGGCGGCTGAGCTCGGTGGCCGAGATCGAGGTTCCGTTCTACCGCGGGCTGACCCTCGGGGTACCCGGGCTGCCGGCGATCGTCAACGCGCTGGCCGAGGGCCGCTACGACCTCGTGCACCTGTGCTCGCCAGGCCCCGCGGGGATCGGCGCCTGGCTGCTGGCGAGGGTCCTGGAGCTGCCGGTGGTCGGCAGCTATCACACCGAGCTGGCCGCCTACGCCGGCCTGCGCTCGGGCGACGCCCAGCTCGAGGCGCTCACCGCCGCCGCGGTCGCCGGCTTCTACGGCAGCTGCGAGGCGGTGCTCTCCCCCAGTCCCAGCTCCGACGAGCGCCTCGCCCGGCTGGGCATCGCGCCCCAGCGGATCGGCCGCTGGGAGCGGGGCGTCGACCTGGAGCGCTTCGATCCGGGGCTGCGCCGCCCGGGCATGCTCCCCGGCGCGGTCAACGTGCTGTACGCCGGGCGTCTGACGCGGGAGAAGGGCGTCGATCTGCTCGCCGACGCGTTCCTCGCCGCCCACGCGCGTGACGGCCGACTGCACCTCGTCCTGGCCGGGGGCGGTCCCGAGGAGGCCACCCTGCGCGAGCGCCTCGGCGGGCAAGCGACGTTCCTCGGGTGGCTGGAGGGAGAGGACCTGGCGCGCGCCTATGCCAGCGCCGACGCGTTCCTGTTCGCCAGCCAGACCGACACGTTCGGGCAGGTGATCCTCGAGGCCCAGGCCAGCGGCCTGCCGGTGGTGGCCGTCGACGCGGGCGGCCCCGCCTCGCTGGTCGCCTCGGGGGAGACTGGACTGCTGTGCGCGCCGGAGCCCGAGGCCCTCGCCGCGGCGCTGCTGGCGATCACGACCACCCCGCGGCTGGCCCGGCGGCTGCGCCAGGCCAGCCTGGCGGCCGTCCAGGAGCGAACCTGGCCGGCGTCGCTGGCCCAGCTGGCCGGCGGCTACCGCAGCGCCCTGAGGCGCACGCGCCGACACGGCCGGGCTCGAGTCGCCTGACCGCGCGGCACGCTTCCCTCGTCAGCTCAGTAGGGCTTGCTGGGGAGACCGGGGCCGAGCTGGCTGTTGGCGCGAGCGGCCTCGCTCTCGGCACGGGCCGGCCAGAACACACCGCCCGGGGGTCCGCCGCCGCACCCGCTGCTGTTGCCGGGCGGATGCGTCCACATCCAGGCGTCGGCAAACGCAAAGCCGGTCTCGGTCGTCGTCTGCGGGCCCAGACCGCGTCCCGGCGGGTTGCAGAGATCCTCGACGCCGTCCCTGACCTTGTTGTGGTTCAGCAACGGGCCCTGGCCGTTGTCGGCGGTGTCGACGATGAAGTGCGCGCCGCCCGTCTTCTTGGAGATCGCCGTGGCCCATTTGGCCTCGTTGATCGTCCACGCCTCGTGGGTGTCGTTGGTGAAGAAGCCACGGATCTTGTTGACGCCGATGGCGTTGAGGATCTCGGCCGTGTACCCAACCGAGTTGGAATCCGAATACCCGCCCTCGACGTACACGACGGTGTGCGGCAGCGCCTGCATCGCGTTCATCTCATACCGCAGGTCCGCCTCCCACTGGGGCATCGAGTGGTTCCTGGCGATGCAGCCGGAGGAACCGATTGCGTCGAGCTCGAGCAGCACCACGGCCGGGCGGCGGTCGATCCCCGCCGCCATCGCGTCAACGCGGCTGTGGAACACCCCGTTGTAGGCGCTGACCTGCGACGGCGTAGGACACCCGCCGAGCTGCGGGTGCAGGAAATAGGTGTTGAAGATGGGGATGCTGCCCGGATCAGCGGTTTGATTCAGACAGAGGATCTTCTGGGTCTGCTTGAAGATCCCGCTGGCGGTGCCGCCCCAGGAGTAGATCGAGATGCGCTGCGCCTCGGGCTGGCTGGCGATCTTCGACAGCTGGGCTACCTGGCGGGCCAGGCTGGGCTTGGCGACCAGCTGGTCGTGCAGAGGGCCGAAGGCGAGCTTCTGGGCGAACGTCGCCCACGACTCATCGACCGGGAGGTTGTCGGGATTGAGGCCCAGCAGTTGCGCGATCGTGCGCGCGGCCGAGCCCTTCGTGGGGCCGGGAACGAAGAAGCGCGCTCCGGTGAGCGGGTTGGCGCCCGGCGCCTGCGGCAGATCAAGAGGGTTGGCGGGATCGCGCTGGGCCGGATAGGACTCCGTGCACTGCTGCGCGTCGTGAGGACGGGCATGCGCGGTCCGGGCGCTGGCGCTTGTGATCTGGACTGTTGCGGCGAGCGCGAGCGCCGTCAGCGTGGCAAGAACGAAGCGAAACCGACCAAGACGGCCGAAAGAACCTGAATGGGCGTGGGATGACATGTATTGCACATCGGCAAGTTTCCCAAATATGTAAAGTCAAATAACCGGTGTGTCGTATGACCGGCCAGAGGCCGCGCCCAGCCGCCGCGACCAGGGGTCCGGCGCCCGGGGCCACGGCACTAGAGCAGCGTGCCCAGCACCAGAGGCACGACGCGTTCGGCCCCCGCCATCCGCAGCTGCCCGCCGACCATCGCCAGCGTCCAGCCCGAGCTGCGCCGGTCGTCCAGCAGGACTCCGACCCCCGGCGGCGGCGAGTCGCTCACCCGAAATGCGCCGCGCACGTTGGCCGCCTGCGACACGGCATTGGCCATCTCGCGCTGGGGTGGGCGCTGCTCGACGCGCTCCAAAAGCTCGACATAGCAGGCTCCCAGGTCGGCCGCCACCCGCCCGCCGAGGCGCGGCAGAACCCCACCCAGCCCCACCGAGGGCACGGCCGTCAGCCAGCCGACCGGCACCCCACCGCCCCGCAGCACCTCGGCCAGCGCGCTCACCACGTCGGGCTCGAACTCCCCTGACTGAAGACCCCGCTCCACCGCCGGCCACCAGCCGCCGTCGCCGAAGCGCGCCAGCGACCATCCGGGGTCGATCCGCACCCCGTCGGGGATCTTGCGCATCGCCCCCTCGGCGTCGGGCGCCATCTTCTTGACCTCCAGCTCGATCGGCCGCGAACGCAGATGGCGCCCGGCCTGCTCGACCAGCGCGGGATCCGGCGGATCGGCGAACCGCGGCGCCGTGCAGACCGCGCAGCGCCCACAGTCCTGCGGATCAGGATCATCCAGTTCCTCCTGCAGCGCCCGCATCAGACAGCGGCCGTCGGCTCCGAACCGCGCCATCGCCTCCTGCTCGGTGCGGCGCAGGGCGGTCACGTGGGCATAGCGCTCGGCGTCGTAGGTCCAGATTGAATCGGACCCCACCCGCCCGACCGCCACCCAGCGCGAGCCGTTCCGGCTGACCGCCCCCTCCACGTCGAGGATCTTCAGCATCGCCTCCAGCCGGGCCATGCCGATGTTCACGACCGCCAGCAGCTCCCGCGTGGTACGACCCGCCTCGCCCGCGGCCTCCAGGTCGGACAGCACCGCCATCACCCGCTCACGCGCGGGGAACGACTGCTCGATGAAGAAGTCCTGGATGCGCCGGTCCTCGCCCCCGCGCAGCAGCACCACGTCGGCGTGCTCGACGCCCCGTCCGGCACGGCCGACCTGCTGGTAATAGGACACGACCGAGCCGGGCGCCTGGTAGTGCACGACGAACGTCAGGTCGGACTTGTCATAGCCCATGCCCAGCGCGCTGGTGGCCACGACCGCCTTGACCTGGTTGGCCAGCAGCCGCTCCTCGGTGGCCACCCGCTTCTCGGTTGACTGGTCGCCGCTGTAGGCCTCCGCGGGAATCCCGTTGGCCGACAGAAACGACGCCACCTGGTCGGCGTCGCGTTTGGTCAGCGTGTAGACGATGCCCGATCCCGCCAGCTCCCCCAGGTGCTCCACCAGCCACGCCAGCCGCTGCGCGGGCCGGGGCAGGTCGACGACCTCCAGCCGTAGGCTGGTGCGCGCCAGCGGACCTCGATACGTCCGCAGCGGCTGGACATCGCCCGCGGCGAGCTGCTCGACCACGTCGGCGACGACGCGGTCGTTGGCCGTCGCGGTGGTGCCCAGCACCGCGACGTCGGGCGCCAGCGCGCTCAGCATGTCGCGCACCCGCCGGTAGTCGGGGCGGAAGTCGTGCCCCCAGTCAGAGATGCAGTGAGCCTCGTCGATCACCAGCAGCCCCACCGAGGCGGCGAACAACGGCATCATCTCGTCGCGGAAGCGCGGGTTGTTGAGGCGCTCGGGACTGATCAGCAGCAGGTCCAGCTCGCCCGCCGCTAGCTGGTCGCGGACCTCGTTCCACTCCTCACGGTTGGTGCTGTTGATCGTGTGCGCGCGCAAGCCCAGCCGCCGCGCGGCCACCAGCTGGTTGCGCATCAGCGCCAGCAGCGGCGAGACGATCAACGTGGGTCCCGCTCCTGCCTCGCGCAGCAGGGCGGTGGCCACGAAGTAGACCGCCGACTTGCCCCACCCGGTGCGCTGCACGCACAGCACCCGAGCGCGGTCGACGGCCACGTCGCGGATCGCCTCCAGCTGTCCGTCGCGAAACTCGGCGGCGTCGTCGGCGGTCAGCGTGCGCAGGCGATTGAGGGCATCGGCGGCGAAGGTCGTCGTACTCATACATGTACTAGCCTGCCACGCCCCGCGGATCACCCCCCGGTCGCGTCGGCGCGGAAGATCGGCCAGCCGATCTCGGTCACCCATTGGCCGTCGTCGGGCGTCTCGTGCGCGCCGCGCACGTAGATCTCGCGCAGCTCAGCGCCGTCTCGGGCCGGGTGATGAGGTTGCGCAGCGAGCTGACGGCCTCGCGCGTGCGCGCCAGGTCGGCCTCCAGCCGGTCCAGATGCGCCGCGATCAGGGCGTTGCGGGCGTCGCTGTCGCTCGCCACCACCACCGCCTTCACATCCGGCACCGGCATCTCGAGGTCGCGCAGGCGCCGGATCACCTGCGCGACCGGTATCTGCGCCTCGACGTAGTGGCGGTAGCCGTTGCCGGGGTTGACGAAGCTCGGCTCCAGCAGCCCCACCTCGTGGTAGTGGCGCAGCGTCTTAACGCTCAGGTGCGTCGCCCATCTGAGGCCTACTGGAAGATCTCCGTGGTGCAGTCGCCCCCCGGGAGGTGGATCTCGTGCGGACGGGCACCGTCGGTCTGCTCATGGAAGTCGACGAAGAAGTCCTCATCGAGCGCGTAGCTGCCGTCCGGCTGGCGACGCAGCATCGTCAGCCAGCCCTTGATCTCCGGATAGAACTGGTTGTCCCACGTCGAGTACAGCGAGTTGGACACGTACACGCGCTCGCCGTCGAGCGAGTTCTGCAGCATCTGGGGCCCGCCGTTCAGCGCGCCCGGCGCCTTCGGGTGGCCGCCGTCGCGGCCCAGCAGGCCGCCCAGCCACACCTGCGAGCGCAGCTGCGGATTGCGCGGGTCCGAGACGTCGTAATGGCGCAGGTCGCCGTGCAGCCAGTTGGAGAAGAACAGGTCCTTGTCGTCGAGCGAGAGCACCAGGTCGGTGATCAGGCCGGGAACGCCGCCCTCCAGCGGCCAGCCCTCCAGCGGCTCGTTGGCGACGTCGATCACCGTCTCGGCGTCCCACGAGCCGTTGTCGCGGTAGAAGCGCTTGACGTTGCTGGAGAGCGTGACCCCCACGAACCCCTGGGCTGAGTCGGGGTCGTGCTGCCAGCGCAGCTCCAGCGGGATCCAGCCGTCGTCGCCGAGGTCAAGCGTCTGCACCTGCTTGCGCGTCTCCAGGTCCCAGAAGTGCAGCTTGCGCCCGTACTTGCCGGCGGCCACGTCGGCGGGGTTGAAGCCGTCCTGGAAGGTGTTGGGCGCGCCCCACTCGCTGGAGACCATCGCGTTCTGGCGGGGCTGGTACCAGAAGTCGTACATGAACTGCACGTCAGGCGTCTCTGACTCCCAGCGCCCGGCAACCGAGAAGTCGCGAGCGTCGAGGATCGCAAAGCCGCCGGGGGTGTTGCCCTCGGCGTCGCCCAGCATCGAGATGGTGACGATGTCCCCCGGCATGCAGTGCACGGTGTGCGGAGCCGAGAGCCCCAGCTTCTCCTTGATCTCGTCGCCCTCGATCACGTTCTTGATCCGCGGCGAGCGGGGGTCGGAGATGTCGAGCATGTGGATCCGGCTGGAGCGCATCCCGGGGACGACCAGCGTGTCGCGCGAGAGCTGGGAGTGGCACGCCGACGAGCAGGCGTTGAAGCCGAAGTGATGCAGCTCGTCGCCGACGTTGGGCATGTCGGTGCGCCCCACCACCTGGCCGTAGGTGTCCGAGCCGGGCTCGACGTCGACGACGGCGATGAAGTCGGGCTTGTCGATGCCGGTGCCCTCGTAGAGCGCGGCGACGTAGATGACCTGCTCGGGGGCCTGTTCGCGAGCGACCTGCGGGGAGGCGTATCCAGGACCTGTGCTCATCGGGCTCTTTCTCCTCGTCGATGGTGGCGCTATCCCGACGGATCTTATGGGTTTTGATTGCGTCGCCCCCACAGGATCGCGGCCGACCCCGGCGAAGGTGATCGGATGGGGACCAACCGGCTCGAGTCGTTCTCCGACGGCGTCATTGCCGTGGCGATCACGCTGCTCGTGCTGAACATCACCGTTCCGCCACCGGGCACCCGCGACCTGGCGCATTTCCTGGGCCACCAGTGGCCCGAGTACATCGCCTACGTGATCTCGTTTCTCACCATCGGCATCATCTGGATCAACCACCACGCGATGATCGGACGCCTGCGCGAAGCCGACCACACGATCCTGATACTCAACCTCCTGCTGCTGATGACGATCGGCATCCTCCCGTTCGCCACGGACCTGGTGGCCAAGCACCGCAACGAGTCATTGGCAGCCGCCGTCTACAGCGGCTGCTTCACGCTCATGGCCCTTGTCTTCTCCCTGCTCAACCGGCAGGTCCTCATCGTCCGCGGCCATCTGCTGGCGGAGACGCTGCCCCTCGACGAGCGACGGCAGATCTGGCGCCGGGCGGCCTCCGGTGTCGTGCCCTACGTGTTGGCCACGGCGCTGGCCTTCGTCTCCGCCTACATCACCCTGGGGATCTGCGCGGCCATAGCCCTCTACTACGCTACCCCGCTGGCCTCGACGCGCTAGTGGGGGCGGCCACCAGCGTGGCTACTTCTGGATCTGAAAGAACAGCAGGCCGGAGCGGTCGATCGAGCTCGGTCCGTGAGACTGCACGGTCGGGCCCACGCCGCCCTGGACACCGAACGAGAGCCAGTCCGCGGGCTGCCAGACGAGCTGGGTGCCGGCGCTCAGTGACTCCTGCGAGGTGCCGCCGCTGACGTTCTGCCCGGCCGTCAGCTGCGCCCAGAAGCTCAGCTGCAGGTTGGCGGGCAGCGCGATCACGTAGGACTCCTGACCGCCGAAGCTGACCGTGAACTGCTTGGTCGTGAGGCTGTACTGCACCTGCGCGAAGATCTGGCGCTCCTCGCCGCTCTGGTTATTGGCGTGGCGCTGCATCGTGTAGGCCGCCACCACCTGGTTGACCCACTCGTGCAGGGCGTCGTTGGGCCCATACGGCGTCGTGTAGTAGTGGCGGACGTCCCCGACGCCCCCCTGCACGCCCAGGTGCTCAGTTTCGCCACCGGCCTTCGCCGGGGGAGTCGGCGCCTCGGGGGGACCCATGGGCGCCGGGGCGGTCGGGCCGCCGTGCTGTCCGCGGTTCTCTCCGGCCAGCCAGACCTCCACCTCGGCACCGTCCGTCGACCCGCTGGAAAGTCCGGTGTTGAACCGGTCCTCCGCAAACCGTTTGGGCCCGATCCACTGGATCAGGGCGTTCTTGATCGTCTCCGCACGGCCGATGGCCTCCCCCGAGGGGTCGTCCCCGGACGCCTTGGGCACCACGTCGATCGTGACGTAGGCGATGTCACAGCCGGTGAATGCGGTCACGATGTCCTTGCACACCTGGTCGAGCGGCATCTTGCCGGCAGGGCCGCCCCACTTGGCGATCTGACGGGCCTCGTAGGAGCACCTCAGGTCCGCGCCCGTCGCCGCCGGCTGGCGCGCGAGCACGCGCCGCGGCCGGTCGTCCTCGGAGAGCTCGGCCTCGGAAGCGCCGCCGCAGGTGCAGCGCCCCGCGCACCGGCACAGCGTCCGGCTCGAGCCGACGATCGAGCCGACCGCGCTGTTGCCCGCCTGGCGCTGGAGCGCGAGCAGCGCCGCCGGACGCCCCGCCCGGGCCGCGCGCAGCAACGACCCGCCGTGGCCGCCACGGTTGTCCGTGACCGACTGGTCGGAGGACTGCTCCAGGTCCCGTGAGACGTTCTGAGTGCCGCGCATGGCTGCTGGCTTCCGAGTGAAACCGTATCCGCAGCCACCGGCAAAGTCGAGGCCGGCGTAGGATCGCAGCGGTGACCGCGGTATTGCGCACTCCAGCCGAGCGCGAGCTGCGGGCGCTGCTGGGCGACGGCGGCGTCCTGGCGGGCACCACCCGCGAATACCTGCACGACGCCACCGAGAGCCGCAACGTGAGCGGTCGTGCGGACGCCGTCGCACTGCCGGCCGACGCCTCGCAGGTCGCCGCGGTCGTGGCCTGGTGCTACGCCCACGATGTCCCGCTGGTGCCGCGCGGGGGCGGCACCGGGTTCACCGGCGGAGCGGTGCCCGACGGCGGCGTGGTCCTGAGCCTCGAGCGGCTGCGCGAGCCGGTCGCCCTGGAGCCGGAGCTGTGGCGGGCGCGGGTGCCGGCGGGGGTGACGACCGCCGAGCTGGCGCGCCGCGCGCGCGAGACCGGCCTCTTCTATCCGCCCGATCCGGGCGCCGCCGAGCGGTCGCAGCTGGGCGGCAACATCGCCACCAACGCCGGCGGCCCGCACACCTTCAAGTACGGCGTGACCGGCTCGTGGGTGACCGGGCTCGAGCTGGTGCTGGCGCCGGGAGAGCTCGTCAGCGTCGGCGGCCCGGTCCGCAAGGACGTCGGCGGCTACGACGTCAAGTCGCTGATGATCGGCTCCGAGGGCACGCTGGGGATCGTCACCGCCGCCTGGATGCGGTTGACCCCGGCGCCCGCGGCGCAGCTGCCGGTGGTCGCCTTCTATCGCGACGCGACGGCCGGCTGTGAGGCGCTGCAGCGGGTGCTGGCCACCGGGCTGCTCCCGGCCGCGCTCGAGTACCTCGACGAGGGCGCGGTGGCCGGCTCGCTGGCCGCGTTCCCCGGCGAGGCACCCGGCGAGGCACCCGGCGAGCGGGCATTCATGCTGATCGCCGAGGCCGATGGCGCCTCGGAGTCCGAGGCGCAGCGGCTACGCGACGAGCTGGTCGAGGTGCTGGCGAGCGATGCCCTGGCGACCCACGTGCCCGGTGATCGCCGCGCCGTCCGTGAGCTGTGGCAGTGGCGCTCGGGCGTCTCGCTGGCGGTCACCGCCCAGCGCGGCGGCAAGGTCTCCGAGGACATCGTCGTGCCGGTGGAGCGCCTCGCCGAGGCGATCGCCGCCACGCGCGAGATCGGCGAGCGCCACCGGCTCCCCGCTTGCAGCTGGGGCCACGCCGGCGACGGGAACCTGCACTCGACGTTCATGGTCGACCTCGCCGACCCGGCCGAGCTCGAACGCTCACACGACGCCGCCGGTGAGCTGTTCGCGCTGGCGGCGCGGCTGGGCGGCGCGGTGTCCGGCGAGCACGGGCTCGGGCTGCTCAAGCGCGGCGCCCTCGCCCAGCAGTGGGCCGAGCCGGCGCTCGAGCTGCATGACTCGATCAAGCGCCTGCTCGACCCCAAGGGCCTGCTGAACCCGGGCAAGAAACTGGCCCGCCGAGACGTGGTTCGTTCTACGTCCCCATAGCGGACATAGAACGCACCACCCCCTCCTAGGCGGCCGGCCAGCGCTGCCCGGCGACCTCCAGCTGGCCCACCTTCAGCGACCCGATCTCGATCTCCTCGGCCTGGAGTCTCTTGATCACGGCGTTGGCGATCGCCAGGCGGCCGATCGCCAGCGCACCGATCGCGCAGGCCGCGATCGCCACCGGCGCCATCGCCGTCGGGCCGAGGATCCGCGGGCCCGAGACCTGGCCCCCGGTGACGGTCGCCCCCGTCACTGTCACGCCGGTCTTACGGACGTCGATCGACTTGCTGCGTCGCATGGTGCTGCCTCCTGAGTTCGAGGGGGTCCCAGCCAGCGTACGACGGGCGGGAAAAAAGCACCTCAGAGTGCCCTTTTCTCGCTTGCGGCTCAGCGGTCGGTCAACGGCGCGTAGGCGTCCGGCCGGCGCGTCGTCAAGAACGGGAACAGCTCCAGCCAGTCGCGGCGCTGGTCGAGATCCAGGTCGGCGACCAGCACGGCCGCGCGGTTCCGCGGCGCCTGGACGAGCACCCGGCCGTACGGATCGGAGATGAAGCTGCAGCCGTAGAAGGTCAGCGGCGGCTCGGTCCCGATCCGGTTGACGGCCACCATGAACGTTCCGTTGGCCACCCCGTTGGCGACGATCACCTGCTGCCACAGCGGCTGGGTGTCGAAGTCCGGATGGTCGGGCTCAGAGCCGATCGCCGTCGGGTAGATCAGCACCTCCGCGCCGGCCAGTGAATAGGCCCGCGCCAGCTCCGGGAACCACTGGTCCCAGCACGTCGGACAGCCCAGCCGGGCGGGGTGGGCGGGATCGTCATCCATCGGCAACGCCACCAGCGGGAAGGCGTCGCCGCCCGCCGGCCCGGGCCGGAAGTAGCGGTTCTCGTGGTATCCGGCGGTGATCGGGATGTGCAGCTTGCGCGTGCGCGACAGCAGCCGCCCGTCGGGGGCCACCACCACCGCCGTGTTGTAGCCCAGGCCGTCCTCCGCATCCGCGCGCTCGTACAGCGAGGCGTGCACGTAGACGTCGCACTCGGCGGCCGCGGTGCGCGCGAAGGTGACCGTGGGACCGGTCAGCAGCTCCTCGGGAGCAGCGCCGGCCGCCGCCGGTCCGGCGGGGGTGATCGCGAAGTACGGCGACAGCGTCAGCTCCTGCAGGCACACGATCCGGGCCCCCTCGGCGGCCGCGATGCGGATCCCGGCCGCCAGCGCTGCCAGGTGCATCTCCGGATCCGGGCGCCAGCGCTCCTGGACCAGCCCGACGCGCAGCGGCGCACGCTCGCTGGGCCGCGTGCGCGCCGGCGACGGCGGCGCTGGGTAAGCGGTGAACAGCTCTGCCGGGGGCTCAGCCATGGCGCGGGGGAACCTGTTGGGTGATGCAGTGCGGGCCGCCTCCGCCGTAGGCGAGCAGCAGCCCCGGCACGGGGACCACCTCCCGCCCCGGGTAGGCGGCGGCGATGATCTCCAGCGCGTGTCCGTCGGTGTCAGCTGAGGCGACGGGCACGATCACGGCACGATTGCAAATGTAGAAGTTCAGGTAGCTGGCGGCGATCGACTCGCCCGCCACGGTGGCGTAGGGCAGCAGCGGCAGCTCGGTCACCTCGATCCCGGCGGCGTGCAGCCGCGCGCGGTTCTCGACGCAGTGCTCGAAGTTGGGGTTGTCCTCCGCGACCGTCTGCAGCAGTACGTGACCGGTCGCCGTGAACGCCGCGATCAGGTCCACGTGGCCGTCGGTGTCGCGGTCCTCCAGCAGGCCCATTCCCAGCCATACGATCCGCTCCACTCCCAGCCGGGCACGCAGCTCGGACTCGATCTGCTCGCGCGACATCGACGGATTGCGGTTGGGGTTCAGCAGGCACTGCTCGGTGGTCAGCAGCGTCCCCCGGCCGTCGGTGAGAATCGAACCGCCCTCCAGCACCATCGAGGACTCCACCACCCGGTCGCCGAGGCGCTCGGCGACCAGCCGGCCGACGACCGCGTCGTTGTCCCACGGGGGGAACTTCTCGCCCCAGGCGTTGAAGGCGAAATGCACCGCCAGCCGCCGCCCGTCGTCGTCGTAGACGTAGATCGGGCCGCAGTCGCGCAGCCACGAGTCGTCCAGCGCCAGCTCCACGATCTCCACGTTCTCCGACAGGGCGCCCCGGGCGTCCCCGGGGTCGGGACCCGGGTTGGCGATCATCGTCACCGGCTCGAACGCGGCCACCGCGTTGGCCACCGCCGCGTAGTCGGCGCGCGCCTGATCCAGCGTCTTCCCCCACAGGTCCAGCCGGCAGGGCCAGCCCATCAGGGTCCGCTCGTGAGGCTCCCATTCGGCCGGCGTGCGCACGGGTGCGCAATCTAGCGCCGACGCGGTCGCGGGTCTACGCCAGGTGCAGGCGGTGGGCCACCGCAGCCGCCTCGGTGCGTCCCTGGACGTCGAGCTTGGCCAGGATCCGCGAGACGTGGACGCTGGCCGTCTTCTCGGCCATGAACAGAGCGGCGCCGATCTGACGGTTGGTGGCGCCCTGGGCGAGCAGCCCCAGGACCTGGCGCTCGCGCGGGGTGAGCCCGAACGGATCGGGCTCGACGCCGTCGGCCGCCGCGCTCCCGTCGTCGGCGCCGCCGTCCGTCCCGGGAGCGACGCGACCGGTGCGCACGCGCGCCAGCCCGAGCCGGGCCCGATCGCCCAGCGTGGTCAGCTCCTGCACTAGCCACTGCGAGCCCAGCCGCCGCGCCACCGCCAGCGCGTCGGACGCGACCAGCGCGGCCTCGGTCCGCTTGCCGGCGCCCACCAGTGCCTCGGCCTGGCGCCAGCGCGCGGTCGCCGCCGGATAGGGACGCTGGACGTCATCCCAGGCGGTGGCTGTCAGCGCCCACTCGCTGGCGGCCCCGCGGCCGCGCGCGCGGGCCAGCTCGGCCTTGGCCTCGGCGAGGTAGGCGCACTCCACCGGGCCGCCCTCGGCGGCCGCGGCGTCCACGCGCTCGACGTGGATCTTCGCCCGAGCGAGCGCATCGCGCCGCTGCCCGGCCTCGCGCAGGTCCCGGGCGCGCTCCGCGCGGTCGGCCTCCAGCCGCGCCCCCACGACGCTCACGCGAGCGATCCGCATCACGTCGTCGGTGCAGACCTCGAGGCGATCCAGCGCATCCTGCACCGCGGCCTGAGCGCCCTCCAGATGGCGCTGGCGACGGCACAGCTCGCCGCGCAGCACCCCATACATGCCAATCCACTGCGGCTCGGCGGAGCGCTGCACGAGCGGCTCGGCGGCGTCGAGCGCCGCCTGGGCGCGCGCCTCGTCGCCGGTGCCCAGGGCGAGCTCGGCCTCCCGCATGCGGGCGAAGATCCCCGCCACACCCAGCAGACGGGTGCTGCCGCCGATCAGGTACTCCTCGGAGGTGTCCCACTCGCCGGCGGCGTAGGCGCACTCCGACACGGTCAGCGTCATCCAGTCGTACACGCGGCTCAGACGGCGCGGCGTGGCCGCCATCCCCTCCTTGGCCGTGGTCAGCGCGTCCTGGGTGCGTCCGACCATGCTCAGCGTGTCGGCGAGGTTGGAGTACGCGGTGGCCAGGTTGTCGACGTCGCCCGAGGCGCGGGCCACCTCGATCGCCTGGCGCAGCCGCTCCACGCCCTGGTCGATGTCGCCGAGGGCCGCCTGCGCCATGCCGAGCGTGTTGAGCATCTCGGACTCCGAGGACTGATCGCCGGCCTCGCGGGCGGCCTGGAGCGCCAGCTCGCCGTCGATCGCGGCCTCGCGGAAGCGCCCCCGCAGAAAGCGCGTGCGGGTCAGGTGAGCGAGCAGCTGCGGGCGGACCCCGAGCGGATCGTCGGGGGGCAGGATCGACAGCGCTCGCTCGGTCATCGCCACCGCCTCCTCGCCGCGGTTCAGCGACCAGATGGTCCGCGCCTGGCTGCCCAGCAGGAAGGCGAAGCGCGCCGGGTCGCGGGTCGGCCCGAGCTCCTTGAGCGCCTCGCGCAGCAGCCCCTCCGCGCGGTCGCGGTCGCCGGCGATCCGGTGGGCGCGGCCGCCGCGGGCCAGCAGCGCCACGTGGTCCACGCCCGCGACCGTCTCGGCGTCGTCGACGCGCGGCCACAACTCGAGCGCGTTCTCGTACAGGTCGGCGGCCTCGCCGTAGGCGAGCACGCACTCGGCGGCGTGCGCCGCCCGCACGGTGCTGCGCAGCGCCGCGGGCTGGTCGCCGGCCGACGCGTAGTGCCCGGCGACGGTGGTTGTGCGCTCGAGCTCGCGCTCGTCGCCGTCCTCGCACAGCGACTCCAGGTAGCGGGCGAGGGCGAGGTGCAGCTGCGCCCGCTCGCCGGGCAGCAGATCGTCGATCAGCGCCTCGCGCAGCAGCGCGTGGCGAAAGCCGAAGCGCTCACCCTGGACCTCGACGAGGACCTGCTCGGCAACCGCCTCGCGCAGCGCCGTCTGCAGCGCATCGCGGCCCAATTCGGTGACCACGGCGAGCGCCGGCTCGTCCAGCTTGCGCCCCACGGCGACCGCGCGTGCCACCCGCTGAGCGTCGGGCGACAGACGTTCGATCCGGGCCATGAACGCGTCCCGCAGGCTCTGCGGGGCGGCGCCGCGACCGTCCAGGCCGGCCGCCAGCAGCTCCTCGGTGAACAGCGGGTTGCCCTCGCTGCGGGCGAACAGCCGCTCCAGCACCGCCCCCGCGGGCTGCGCCCCGAGAATGTCGGCCAGCGCCTCGGAGAGCTCCGCCCGATCGAACGGCTCCAGGTCGATGCGCCGGGCGCGCTCCAGCCGTTCGAGCTCGGAGAGCAGCGGGCGCAGCGGATGGCGGCGGTGAAGCTCGTCGGCGCGGTAGGTCAACAGCAGCATCACGCGCTCCTGGCGCAGGCTGCGGGCCAGGAACGCGACGAACGTGCGGGTGGAGCGGTCGGCCCAGTGCATGTCCTCGAGCGCGAGGACGAGCGGCGCCGCCTCGGAGACGAGGTCGATGAGCTCGAGCACGGCCTCGAACAGCCGCAGCTGCCCGGAGCCGTCGGCACGGTCGTCGCGGACGCGGCCGTCGTCGTCCAGGCCGGGAAGGATGGTGGCAAGCTGCGCCCGGCTGCCGGCCGTCAGCTCGGCGAGCGCCGGGTGGCGCCCGCGCACGAGCGGACGCAGGGCGCTCAACAGCGGTGCGTAGGGCAGCTCGCCGTCGGCCTGCTCCACCCCGTCACCGCGCAGGAACAGGACCGCGGGCCGCTCGCCGCCACCGGAGGCCGCCTCGGCGCCGAGGCGCTGCTCGAGCTCGGAGACGATGCGCGTCTTGCCGACGCCCGAGTCACCGCCGAGCAGTACGAGCGTGGACCGGCCGGCCGTGGCCTCCCGGACGGCGAGCTCCAGCTCGGCCAGCTCGCCGACCCGTCCCACGAAGTGGCTGCTCGTCAGTCTCGAGCGCATGCCCGAAGTATCCACGGACGGCGGCGACCACGCGAACGCCCGACCAGGCGACGCGGTCGAAGCCGCCAGCCGTCGCGGCGCGGCGGTATCGGGCGGCGTCGGCGCGGAGGTCGTCGGCGCGGTTCTGGGCGAGGATTGAGGTGAATTGGGGGTGCATGTGGGCTTCCTCTCGATGGCTTCCGCGTCATCTCAGAATGAACTGAGACCCGCGGCCGCACATCGGGAGAAAGGCGCCGCCTCCGACCCCCGACCCCTTACCTCACCGGCGCCACCCCTTACCGCTCAGGCGGGGCTGGCACACCCTCGCCCGAGCGCCCGCGGTTCTCACTCGGCGCCTCGGGGGCCAGCTCGCCGGCACTGAGGGGGCTGGCCGGCGAGCGGGTGGCGGCGCTGATCTCCACCGCCGTGACGTTCTGGGGATGGTGGCAGGCGGCCAGGTGTCCACCGGCGTACTCGGTCAGCTGCGGCTCGACCGCCGAGCAGACTTCGGTGGCCCGCGGGCAGCGGGTGTGAAAGCGACACCCCGACGGCGGGTTGATCGGGTTGGGGGGCTCCCCGGTGACCGACACCCGGGTGCGCGCGCGGTTCTCTTTGGGGTCCGGGATCGGAATCGCGCTCAACAGCGCCGAGGTGTAGGGATGGATCGGCTTGCTGTAGAGCTCCTCGGCGGGGGAGATCTCCATCAGCTTGCCGAGGTACATGACGACGATCCGGTCTGACACGTGACGGACCACGCTCAGATCATGCGCGACGAAGATGTAGCTGAGGCCGAGCTCGTCCTGGAGGTCGTCGAGCAGGTTGATGACCTGGGCCTGGATTGAGACGTCAAGCGCGGAGACGGGCTCGTCGAGGAGGATCAGGCGGGGGTTGACGGCCAGCGCGCGGGCGATTCCGATGCGCTGGCGCTGCCCGCCGGAGAACTCGTGCGGGAAGCGGTTGAGCACGTCGGTCGACATCCCAACCCGCTGCAGCA
The DNA here is from genome assembly GCA_017882405.1 of Solirubrobacteraceae bacterium. The sequence continues at coordinate 30,875 of JADGPO010000045.1, forward strand.
GGTCGCGACTCTCGGCGTCGAGCTTGTCCTTGGCGACGCCCCGCCGGCCGAGTGGCGTGGCCAGGATCTGGCCGATTCGCTTGCGGGGATTCAGGGACGCCTGCGGGTCCTGGAAGACCATCTGCATCTCTGATCGGATCGGCTCCAGCTGCTTGCGGCCGCTCTTGGTGATGTCCTGGCCGCGGAAGCGGATCGTTCCCGACGTGGACTCGATCAGCCGCACGAGCACCCGGATCAGCGTCGTCTTGCCGCACCCCGACTCGCCGACGACGCCCAGCGTCTCGCCCTCCGTCAGCCGGAACGAGACGTCGTCGACGGCGTGCACGGCGCCCACCTGGCGGTCGATGATGACGCCCGACTTGATCGGAAAGAGCACCCGCACGTGCTCGACGTCGAGCAGGGCGCCGTCGCCGTTCGGCGGCGGGGAGGGCGACGCCGAGGCGCTCACGAGGACACCGCCTCGGCGGGGGCGAGCCCGATCTGGTCTCCCACCTGCCGCAGCCGGCGCTTCTGTTCGACCGAGAGGAAGCAGCGGTCCTTGCTCTCGGGCCGGTCCGGGATGCGTCCCACGAGCTCGGGAACCTCCGTGCACTTCTCGAAGGCGTGCGGGCAGCGCGGGCGAAAGTGGCAGCCCTTGGGTGCGTGCAGCAACGAGGGCGGCATCCCCGGGATCGCCGGCAGGCGATGCGAGCGGTCGGCGTCGATCCGCGTGATCGAGCCCAGCAGCCCCCACGTGTACGGGTGCTGCGGGTCATAGAAGATGTCGTCGAGCGTTCCCTGCTCCACCACCCGGCCGGCGTACATGACGATCACCCGGTCGGCGATGTCGGCGACCACGCCGAGATCGTGGGTGACGAGGATCACGCCCGCGTTCGTCTCGTCGCGCAGCTGGCGCAGCTCGTCGAGGATCTGGGCCTGGATGGTCACGTCCAGAGCGGTGGTCGGCTCGTCGGCGATCAGCAGGTCCGGGGAGCAGGAGAGCGCCATGGCGATCATCACGCGCTGGCGCATGCCGCCGGAGAACTCGTGCGGAAAGGAGCGCAGCCGCTCGGCGGCGCGCGGGATTCCCACGCGCTCCATCAGCGCCACCGCGCGGTCGAGCGCCTGCGCCTTGGAGACTTTGTCGTCATGGACGCGGATCTGCTCGACGATCTGGGCGCCCACCCGGTACACGGGATCCAGTGAGCTCATCGGATCCTGGAAGACCATCGCGATCCCGGCGCCGCGGATCTGGCGCAGCGTGGCGTCGTTGGCGCGGACCAGCTCGGTTCCCTCGAACGTCGCCTCGCCCTCGAAGCGGGCGTTGGGCCCGCGCGTCAGGCCCATCAGGGTCATCGCGGTGACCGACTTGCCCGAGCCGGACTCGCCCACGATGGCCACGATCTCGCCGGGCGCGACCGTGAAGGAGACGCCGTCGACCGCCTGCACGGTGCCGTCCTCGGTGGCGAACGAGACCCGGAGGTCGGAGACCTCGAGCAGGGGAGCGCCCTCGGTGCTCACGCCAGACGGACGCGCGGGTCGAGGAACGCGTACATGATGTCGACCACCGCGGCGAGCACGACCACCGCCGTCGCCGTCAGGATGACGATCACCAGCAGCGGGATGACGTCCAGGTTGCCGATCGATTGCGCCGCCAGCTGACCGACGCCGTGCAGGTTGAACACCGACTCGGTGAGGATCGCGCCGCCGCCGATCACCTGCGCCATGTCCAGCCCCCACAGGGAGACGATCGGGATGAGGCTGTTGCGCAGCGTGTGGCGCAGCAGCACCTGGCGGTCCGACAGGCCCTTGGCGTGGGCGGTGCGCACGTAGTCCTCGTTGACGGTGTCGAGGATCGTCGAGCGCAGCACCCGCGAGTAGAAGCCGATGAACAGCACCGACAGCGTGATCCACGGGAGCACGAGATGGACCACCCACTGCCACGGGTTCTGGGTCAGGGGCACATAGTTGCCCAGCGGGAAGATGTTGGCCTGGTAACCGAGGAAGTACAGGAGCACCGCGCCGAGGAAGAACGGAGGGAAGGAGACTCCCATCATCGACACGACGGTCAGCACCCGGTCGGTGTATCTACCTGCCTTCACCGCCGCCAGCGTGCCGATCAGGACCGAGAGGAGCAGCCAGATGATCCCGGCGCCGAAGGCCAGCGAGAGGGTCGCCGGGAAGTCGCGTCCGACCTCCTGCAGGACGTTGATCCCCTGCGTGTAGGAGTAGGCCTGCCCGGTGAAGATGTTCCCCATCGTCTTGACGTACTGGACGTAGATGGGTTTGTTGAAGCCGAACTTGACCTCGATCTGATGGACCTGGGCCTGGGTGGCGTTACGGCCGGCCAGCCGGTCGGCCTGGTTGCCACTGCCGAGCAGCAGCAGGAAGGTGACGATCGAGATCGCGAGGATGACGAGCACCATCGCGACCAGCCGGCGGATGATGAAGCGGACCATCAGTGGGCGATGCGGACCTTGGCCCGCGGATCCAGCGCGTCGCGCAGACCATCGCCGAAGATGTTGATCGACATCACGGCGAGCACGAGCATGGTGCCGGGCACCAGCACGTTGGAGAAGGCCGCCGGGATGGAAGCGATCCCGTCGGAGATCATCGTCCCCCACGACGGGTTGGGCGGCTGCACGCCGGCACCGAGGTAGGACAATCCGGCTTCCAGCAGGATCGCGTTGGCGAGGATCAGCGGGATGAAGACAACGATCGTCGATGCCAGGTTGGGCAGCAGCTCGGAGAACATGATCTCCCGGTTGGAGAGGCCCTGCTGGCGAGCGGCGTCGATGAACTCCCGCTCGCGCAGCTGCAGCACCTGGGCGCGGACGGGCTTGGCGACGTAGGGGATGTAGACGATCCCGATCACGAACGCGGGCAGCAGGAGGAACGTCCCGTGGATCGGACCGATGCCGCCCACGGCGAACACGGTGCCCAGGGTCACCCCGAGGAGCACCGCGGGAAACGCCCAGACGACGTCGAGGATACGGCTGAGGACGCCGTCCGACCACCCGCGGAAGTACCCGGCGACCACGCCGATGACGAGCGCGAGAACCATCGTGATGATCGTGGCCACGGCGCCGATCTCCAGGGAGTTGCGTCCGCCGTAGAGCAGCCGCACGGCCGTGTCACGTCCGTTGCTGTCGGCCCCGAAGAAGTACCGGGACTGCCAGGTGGGTCCGATCGGGATGCCCGTCGGGCTGACGATGTCCTTCGTCTTGCCTCCGACCTTGACCGTGCCGGTGATGTTCTCGGTGGCGAGCGTGGTGTGAGCCACGTCGTGCGCATAGACCGGCGCCAGCAGGCAGAGCATGACGATGACGAGGAACAGCCCGCCGAAGAACAGAGCGACCTTGTTGCGACGCAGGCGCCGCCACGCGAGACGCCACGGCCCGATGCCGGGCTGAACCTCGCCTCCCTCGTCGACGAAACCCGAGTTGAGGTCGTCGGAGAACTCGGTGCCGGAGGCTGACGCGGTCGCCATCGCAGGATCTTATGAGTCGATGGGCCGGGGCGCAAAGCGCCCCGGCCCATGACGCGGATCTACTTGATCGAGAACGAGCTCAGGTCCCAGCCGTACACGGCGTGGAAGATCGCCCCGCTGTAGTTCATGCGCGCGGACATGAACTTCGGGAACGTGTAATAGCCGAACACGCCGATGTAGGCCTGCTTGGCGACGTACTCATCAAGCGCCTGCCACTTGGCGGCGACCGAGCCCAGCTGGGGCGTGGGGACCCGGCCGAGCGTGGCGACCGCCGAGTTGATCTTCGGGTCGTTGACCTCGCCGAAGTTCTCGTTGCTGGTCGGCAGGATCGCATGACCGTCAAGCAGCAGGTAGAAGTCGACGGGGTTGGCGAAGTCCTGGTTCCAGTCGGCAAAGCCGGTCTGCGGATGGAGCTTGCGCTCGCCGATGGTCGTGAAGTACGTCGCGTCGGCCAGCACCTTCTGCGTGGCCTTGAACCCGATCGAGTTCAAAAACGACGTGTAGTACGCCATCCACTGCTGGCGCGGCGTCCGTGTCTCCGACCATACCGTGACCGGCTGGCCCGCCATTCCGGACTGCTTGACCAGAGCCTTGGCCTTGGCCAGGTCGCCCTGACCGGGGGTCCCGTACGGGCACGTGCTCGTGGGATGACCTGGCACCGACGGCGGCAGGAAGAAGCAGGCCGCAGTCAGCGAGCCCGAGCTGAGGCGGTTCATGGCGTCCTGGTTGAGGCCGGTGACGACCGCCTCGCGAGCCAGCTGGCTGCTGAACGGCTTGTTGGTGACGTTCATGAAGACGTAGTACGTCGACCCACCGAGGTTGATGTTCTGGAAGCGCCCGGCGGCCTTGGCGTGGATCTGCGGCAGCAGGCTGCCGGCGACCGTGTCGGCCCAGTCGAACACGTCGGCGCTGTTGTTGAGCACCGACAGCGCGTTGGAGGTGACGTTGGTCGAGATCTTCACGTTGACGTTCACGTGACCCGACGGGATCCCGGGGATCGGGGTCCAGTTCGAGTTCTTGACGACCGAGTAGGACTGGTTGGGGACGATGTTCGTCACCTTGTAGGGCCCGACGCCCGGAGGCGGGTTGGCCGGCTCCTCCTTGAGCGAGGTGTTGGCCGGGACCAGCCCCAACGCCGGGAAGGCGAGCACGTTCTCGAACGGGCCGTAGGGCTTGACCAGGTGGATCGTGATCTTGCCGGTCTTGTCGTCGGTGGTGATGCCGGTGATCGTCTTGGCCTTGCCGGTGGAGTAGGCGGTGGCGCCCACGATGACCGGCGTGATGAAATGGCCCGAGCCGCCCCACGGGATAGTGATCGCCCGCTCGATGGCGCGCGGAAAGTCCGAGGCCTTGACGGGCGTCCCGTCGGAGAACTTCAGGCCCTTGCGCAGCGTGGCCGTGTAGGTCTTGCCGCCGGCTGAGATCTTCGGCAGCGCCGTCGCCAGGCCCGGGATCAGCGTCGTGCCGGCCTTGCCGTTGACGTGCTGATAGGTGGTCAGGCCCGTGTGGACCAGCCAGTTGATCTCGGCGTCCTGCGTGGTGAAGCCCTTGCCCGGATCAAGCGACTGCGGCGCTGTGCCCTGCAGGAGCGTGACGGTACCGCCGCCCGATCCGCCCGAGCTCGAGCTCGGGGCGCTACCGGAGCCCGTCCCACCGGACCCTCCCGCCGAGCTGGATGAGCTCGACGAGCCTCCGCACGCGCCTACGGCGAGTGCAACGATGACCGCGAGCAGCATGGCGCTCGACGGCCGGACGTATCTCTTCACTGATCCTCCTCCAAAGAGGTCGCGGTTCCCAGGTCGCACAATGTATTCCCTCAACCGCCACCGGGCGAACGACCTAATCAATCCTCAACACCGGGGGATAGTTTTTTTTCGCGACGGTTCGGTACGTTGGATCTTGGGAGGAACCACCGGTGCTACTAGTCGACGGTCAGGACCGCCTTGCCGACCACCCGGCGGTCGAGCAGCGCCTCGATCGCCTCGGCGGCGCGCTCCCACGAACCGCTGAAGCCGATCTGCGGATCCAGCCGGCCCGCGGCCACCAGGTCGGCGAGCCGGCGCAGGTCCGCGGAGGCGCTGCGCGTGTGCTGCAGCTCCGCGAAGACGTAGAGCCCGTACAGGCGCGCTCCCGGGGCGCGGCCGAACAGCGCGCGCGTGGGGTAACTGACCGGGTCGGTGACCGTGGAGGCGAAGCTCACCACCGTCCCGCCCGGGGCGACGCGTTGCAGGCAGGTCCCCAGCACGGGGCCGCCGATGGCGTCGAGGATCACCTCGAAGTCGGGGCCGTCGGCCTCCAGCTCGGACAGCACCTCGTCGGCGCCCAGCTCCGGCAGCCCCTGGGTGCGGCGCGCCATCCCCGTCACGTGCGCGCCGGCCAGATGGGCGAGCTGGATCGCTAAGTGCCCGACGCCCCCGCTGGCGCCGGTCACCAGCACGCGCTTGCCCAGCACGAATCCGCCCTGCTCCAGCGAGCGCAGCGCCGTGAGCCCGGCGACGGGCAGCGTCGCGGCCTGCTCGAAGGAGATCCCCTCGGGCAGCTCGGCCAGGAACTCGGTGGGCACGGCCACGCGCTGCGCCCACGCACCGGAGCTCACCAGGCCGACCACGCGGGCGGCGACCGCGGGGCCCGTGCCATCGGCCGCGGCCTGCACGACCTCGCCGGCCAGGTCCCAGCCGGCCACCGTCGCGGGCTCCATCGTCTTCAGCCGGTTGCACTCGCCGCGGTTGAGGCTGAACGCCCGGACCGCGACCACGGCCTGGTCGGGAATCGGCGACGGATCGGGGACGTCGGCCGGCTCTGCGAAGGGAGCGTCGGGGCGGGAGACGAGCGCGCGCATCGGGGCGATCATCGATACTAGTGTCGCGATTGGGAAATTCGTGAGTAGATCTCGCGAGTGGTTGGGCGTGGCTAATTTCTCAGTCGGGGCACTAGACCCCGATGCGCCTGCGATTCATCGCGCTGGTCGTCGCGTTGGCCGGCACGACGATCGCGCTCACCGGGACGGCCGAGGCCGCGCTCAAGGTCACCTGGATGCCGGGGGTGAAATCGGCCGGCACGCCTGCCCGCTACGACAAGGTGGGGGTGATCAAGGTCGGATCGGCGCGCGCGCAACGTGCTCGTGATCGAGCCCGGCAGCTCCGCCGGTGGGGCCTCCTTCGTGCCCCTGGCCCAGTGGATCGTCTCCCGCGCGAAGAACTGGCAGGTGTGGTCGGTGGAGCGGCGCGAGAACCTGCTGGAGGACCAGTCCGAGCTGAACCTCGCCAAGCGCGACGGCGCGACCGCGACCCAGGTGTTCGAGACCGCCTCGCACGACCTGTGGGAGGAGGTGCTGCCGATCGCCGAGCATGACGCCGACCGTCGCCTGGACGCGTAAGCCTCCGCGGGCTTGCGTGGCATGCGGCGGTCTGGTTTGATCGGCTGGCGATGACACAGGCCTGGCACCCGGTTGCGGTGGCCGGCGGGACCGTGCGGGTGATGCTCCCCGAGGGCGAGGATCTGGAGGATCACGAAGGGATCGTCTCGTGGTCTCCGGCGCCCGAGTCCGGGCGCTTCACCGTCCTGCGCGGCGCCGCGCAGGACGGCGACGGCGACGAGCTGCTGGCCGCCGAGCGGTCCGACGGCGAGGTGGACGTGGAGCACGACTCGAGCGCCGAGCGCGGCGGCCTCCCGGTCCGCCACCTGCGTTATCGCTCCCGACGGCACACGCCGCGGGTGGTGCTTGATCGTGGCTCGGAAGGGTTGGAGCACGGGGGCGACGAGGACGTCGACTCGCTGACCGACGTGCTCTTCGTGCGCGACGGCAACACGATCGTGCGGGTCGGCTACACGGTGCTGGCGTCCGCGCCGAGCGAGACCCGGGACGTCCTGGCCGAGACGCTTGACCGGGTTCGGATCGGCAACGAGCCGTGAGCGCCCGCGTCGACCGGGAGCGCAAACCGGCCCGCCCCGCCGCTGCGCGGCCCGTCGAGCGCTCGGCCTCTCCGGTCGGACCCGAGGCCGTGCTCGCGCTGCAGCGCCACGCCGGCAACGCCGCGGTGGCACGGCTCCTCGCGCGCCAGGGCGCCCCGGCGGCCACCGCGGCTCCCGCCCACGCCGACTGGAGCAACCCGGCCAACGCCCAGACCACGGCCGCGGCCACGCGCGCCCGCCTGCTCACCCAGCTGCTGCCGTTCATGGCCGCCCATCGCGACCCGATCGTCCGTAACACGGCCGAGCTGTTCACCGGCACGACTCCGCTGCTGACGATGGACGCGATCACCAAGCGTCCCGATTCCGCCCTCCAGGTCGCCAAGCCGACCAATCCGGCCTGGGTCACGGCCCGCCCCCACGATGCCTACTTCTATGGGACGACGATCGCGCCGGCGAACGTCCACTTCATGGAGCCGAACATGATCGGCACCCTCAAGGGGACCGTGATGTACGTGCGCGGCCACGACTCCTCCGGCGACCCGCAGTCGCTGGACGAGATCGCGGGGGTGGTCACGCACGAGTGCAGCCACTTCTTCGTTAGCCAGTACGGCGAGCTGCCGGCCAGCCAGAACAACGCCAACAGCTATGACCGCTACGCCGACGAGTTCCGCGCCTACTGGGTCCAGTACCACGGGATCGCGTCCGGCCTGAGCGACGCCGACAAGGTCAAGAAGATCCGCGAGCACCTGGTGGGCACGTCCGGCGACCCCAACTCCGGCTACTCGAACTTCCACGCTGCGTACTTCGCTGCCGGACCCAACGCCTTCAAGACGGCCGTGGACGCGCTCGCCGGACCGGTCGGCTACAACCTCACCAACTCGATTCGCCTGCACCGGCTGTGGCTGCTGTTCGGCCAGCAGGCGAGCGGCACGGCGACGATCGACGACCTCGTGCTGGCGATCGACGCGTTGCCGGCATCCGAGCGCCAGGAGGCGGCCGGGGCCACCCTGCTCACGTCGCTGATCGCCAAGCTGCCGCCCGCCGACGGCAAACGCGTCCGGCGCGCCCTGGATGCGCCCACCGTCCCCGAGTACACCCAGCAGCTCAACCCCGCCAAGAGCGCGGCGATCGCCGGCCTGCTCAAGGCGATCGTCGCCGCCGGCGACGACGAGATCAAGAAGGCCTACGGCGCCCTCGGCGCTCGCGACCGCGAGGCGGTCGCGATGAATGCCGCCTTCCTCGCCTACCTGGACTTCCATCTGACCGACGCCGCCACCAAGGCGTGCGTGTACGCGATGGTGGCCAGCCGCGACGCCGGGCAATACGACGCGATGGCCGCCTTCGTCAGCTCGCTACGCAGCGCCAAGGACGAGAACGACCTGTTCGGCATCTCCTCGGCTCCGTCCTATGTCACCGACGCCATGGACAAGCTCACCGACGAATCCCGCTGGTCGTTCTTCTCCTGGGCGCGCAACGGGGCGCTCAAGCAGTACGTCGACGCGCTGCCGGCGAAGGTCGCGGACGAGATCCGCGAGCGCCTGCGCGACTGACCCCCTGAGAACCTCTTAGGGGGTGTAGTCGAAGTTACGACACGGCTGCCCGCCGCACACGTCGACGATCGTGCCGCCCGGAGCCAGGAAGTCGGACTTCTGGACGCGGGCCGCCGGGGTGTTGCGCACGTCCTCGTGGGGATCGATGTTCGTCGCCGAGGCGACCGGGACGACGTTGGTCAACGGCGGCGGTCCGACGTGGCCGGGACCGCATCGGAACCTGGAAGTCTCCGCGATCGAGGCCAGCGACTCCTCAACCTGCAGCCACTCGGTGCGCGGCGTCATCAGCTGCACCATCGACGTGACCAGGCTCATCGTGACCAGCGCCGCCCTGGCCGTCACGGCCCCGGCGCCCGGCGTCGCCGTGTTCGCCGGCGCGATCACCGTCGTAGGCTTCACGTCGGTGATGGCCCAGGTGATCGTGCCGATGAGCTCCTCGCTGTCGGCCGACCATGAACGCGGACGCGTGGGGCGAGCCGCGGGTTAGGAGGCCGGTTAGCGGCTACGAGGCCCGGCCCCGGCCGCGCGGCGCAGGTCGTCCTCGATCGCGTCGGCGGCGCGCTGCGCCGGCGGGAGGAAGTCGCGACGCAGGGTGGTCATCGAGCCGCGGCTGGCGTGGACGGAGACGTTGAGCGCCGCCACCACCTCGTCCGCGGCCCCGCGAATCGGCACCGCCAGGGAGCGCAGGCCCTCCTCCAGCTCCTGGTCGACGGCCGCCCAGCCCTGCTTGCGCACCCGCTCCAGGACGGCCCGCAGCTCATCGGCGTTGGTGATGGTGTGCGCCGACAGCGGCCGCAGCTCGGTCCGCGCCAGGCGCGCCTCCAGCTCGGGCTCGGGCAGCGCGGCCAGCAGCACTCTGCCCATCGAGGTGGCATAGGCGGGCAGCCGCGTCCCGACCGACAGGGTGATGCTCATGATCCGGCGGGTCGGCACGCGAGCCACGTAGACGATCTCGGTGTCGTCCAGGACGGAGATCGACGAGGACTCGTTGACGCTCTCCACCAGCGCCTCCATGTGCGGCTGGGCGACCTCGGGCAGCGTGAGACTCGACAGGTAGGCATAGCCCAGCTCCAGCACCCGCGGGCTGAGGGCGAAGCGACCGTCGGCGAAGCTCATGTAGCCCAGGCGCACCAGCGTGAGCAGGAAGCGACGGGCGGCCGCGCGGGTCAGCCCGGTGATGCGAGCCACGTCCGAGAGTCCCAGCTCGCGGTGCTCGGCATCGAAGGCGCGGATCACCGCCAGTCCGCGCTCGAGCGACTGGACGAAGTCGGCGCTCCTGGGACGCTCCTCCGGCACGGCCACCTCCACCTCCGTTCGGTATGCGCACACTACCCGAGCGGCCGGAGCGGCGACGCTAGCGTTGTCGGCATGAACGCCGAGCGGCGCGCGGTCGCCTCCGAGGTCCTCACCGCCGGCCGCGCGTACGACGCCCGGCAGGCCGACCGCCTGGACCGACTGCGTAATCTGGAGCCTGAGACCGCCGAGCTGCTGGGCGTGCTCGTGCGCGCCACCGCGGCCCGCCGGGTGTTGGAGATCGGCACCTCCAGCGGCTACTCGACGATGTGGCTGGCCGACGCCGTGGAGGCAACCGGCGGTCGCGTGGAGACGCTTGATCTCGATCCGCGGCGCACCGAGCAGGCTCGCGCCAACCTGGAGCGAGCGGGTCTGGACAGCGTGGTGGAGCTTCGCACCGCCGGGGCCGCCCAGGCGCTCACCGAGTATCCGGACGGCTCCTGGGATCTCATCTTCCTCGACGCCGAGCGGCCGGAGTACGCCGGCTTCTGGACCAACCTGCGCCGCGTGCTGGCGCCGGGAGCAACGCTGGCGATCGACAATGCGATCTCGCACAGCGACGAGCTGGTCGCGTTCAACCGGCTGCTCGACGCCGACCCTCGCCTGCAGTCGGCGCTGGTCCCGATCGGCGCCGGGCTGATCCTCGCGGTCGCCTCCGACTGAGCCCTCACCGCGCGCGGCCGTGCAACAGCGGCGCCAGGGCGGCGATCGCCACGCACAGCCCGACGGTGATCGCCGAGCCGGTCTGGCGCAGCGTGTTCAGGGTGCCGGCGGCCAGCTGGACCACCATCGCCGCATAGCTGGTCGAGGCGCCGACCCTGAGCAGGGCGGCGCAGGCGACGGCCACGATCTGAAACTAGCCGCCGGATGCTTCGGTCGCGGCCGAAGTGCTTCAGGCGCCGGTGAGCAGCTGCCGGGCGCGCTCCTGGCCAATCGAGAGCAGCAGCGTCGGCAGCCGGGGGCCGGTCTCGGCGTCGGCCAGCAGCCGGTACACGGACTTGAAGAATGCCCGCTGGGCGGCCTTGACCTCGGCGTTGGGCTCGGCATCGGCAGGCAGGCCCTGCAGCGTCTTGGGCACCGCATATACCAGCGCGGTGAGGCCCTCGATCGACCAGTCGTCCTCCAGGCCCTCGGCCAGCAACTCCACCCCGCGCCGCATCGCTTCGTCCAGCTGCTCGTAGGCGTCGCGCGCGAACTCGGAGCGCACCCGGGTGCGCTCGGCCTCGGGCACGACCTCGGTGGCAAAGCGGATCGCGCAGCCGAGCCGCGGCTCCAGCTCGGCCAGCAGCGCCTGCGGATCAGGCGCGGCGCCGTTCAGGTGCTCGGAGACGATCCGCGCCATCTGCTGGCGGTTGCCCTGCGTGATGTCGGCCACCGAGGACAGCAGGCGGAACGACACCGGCCGCGCGGTGCGCTGCACCGGCCCGGCGGAGGACTCGACGCTCTGGCGGTACACGGCCGCCTCGTCGCCCTCGGCCTCCCCGGCGGCGACCCGGGACTCCAGCCGGTCCCACTCGTCGTACAGGCGCTGAATTGCGCGGGGAGACAAATCGATCGCGAACGATTGCGATGGGAGCCGACGCACGTACAGCCAGCGCACGATCGCCGGCTCGATCACGTCCAAGGCGGTGGCGGGAATCGCCGCGCCCCCCACCGAGCCCGACATCTTCCCGCCGACACCGGCCAGGGACACGAACGAGTAGACGACCGAGTCGGGGGCGTGGCCGCCGTACAGCTCGGAGACCAGGGTCCGTCCGACGGTGAAGCTTCCGGTGGGCGCATGATGGTCCTCGCCCGCCGGCTCGAACGACACCCCCTCGTACGCCCAGCGCATCGGCCAGTCGACCTTCCACACGAGCTTGCCGCTGATCGCCGCGCCGTCGGCCAGGCTCATCTCGCCCGAATGGGCGCAGCGGCATTCGAACACGACGGTCTCGTCCTCATACCCCAGGACGCGCGTGTTGTCGGTGCCGCAGACCGGACAGTAGGGCTTGAACGGGTAGTACTCGCGGCGGCGCTCCTCCAGCGGCCGCTCGTGGCGCCCGGCGGTCTGCTGGCCGGCGAGCGTGTCGAAGATCAGGCCGCGCTCGTCCATCGCCCGGCGAATCGAGGCGTTGTAGGCACCCGCGGGATAGCGCTCGGACTGTTGGACCTCGGTCATCTGGATCCCCAGCACCTCGAGCGAGGCCCGCAGCTCGTCCATGAAGTGCTCCGCATAGGAGCCCGACCCGCCCTCGGGGTCGGGGATCGCGGCCAGCGGCATCCCGACGTAGCGCTCGAACGAGGGATCGACGCCCGCCGGAACCTTGCGGAAGCGGTCGTAGTCATCCCACGAGTGCAGGTGCACCACCTCGCGGCCCCGGCGGCGCAGCGCCTCGGCCACCAGATGAGTGGTGAACACCTCGCGCAGGTTGCCCATGTGGATCGGGCCCGAGGGCGAGATGCCGGAGGCGACGACGATCGGGCGGTCGGGGTCGTTGGCCGCCGCGATCCGCTCGGCGATCACGTCATCCCACAGCTCGGCCTCGCTCATGCGCTCAGCGTAGTCGGGTGGGTGGGATCCGATTCGACGACCAGCACCAAGAGGTGGCGCGCGCCGTGGACGCCCTCGACGCGCTCGAGCTGCCGAACGATGCTTGCGCGCGCAAGCATCTCCCTGCTACGCTTGCTCTAGCAAGCAATCGACCCAGAGGCAGCCATGCAGCCGATCGACGGCATCCACCACATCACGCTGATCACCGGAGACGCTCCCCGCAACGTGGACTTCTACGCGCGGGTGATGGGTCTGCGCCTGGTCAAGAAGACCGTCAACCAGGACGACCCCAGCGTCTACCACCTCTTCTACTCCGACGAGAACGGCTCGCCGGGTGCCGACATCACGTTCTTCGAGTACCCGGGCGCGCGTCGGGGCCGCCCCGGCGCCGGCATGATCGACCGCATCACGCACCGGGTCGCCGGCGACGGAGCGCTCGACTTCTGGGCCGACCGGCTCGGCACCGAGGGCGTGGCCGTCACCCGTGAAGCCGGCCGCCTCCAGTTCGCCGATCCCGAGGGCATGGGCCACGAACTGGTCGTCGGCACCGTGAGTGATCCGCCCCTGATCGCCGCCCACCGCGAGGTCCCGGCGGAGTTCGCGCTGCAGGGATTCGACGCGGTGCACGCGCTGGTGCACGACCCGTCGCGCAGTGAGGGGCTGGTCACCGCGGTGCTGGGATTCAAGGGCCTTGAGACCCACGACTACGAGGCGCGCGGCGAGCATCGCGGCGGCCGGATCGTGTTCGAGCCATCCAACGAGCGCGGTATCCCCGGCGCCGGAACCGTGCATCACGTGGCCTGGGCGGTCCTCACTTCCGAGCTCGGCGGGTGGCGCCAGCACGTCGCCGCCAGCGGCGCGCGACCCACGCCGGTGATCGACCGCTTCTGGTTCGAATCGGTGTACTTCCGGGAGCCGGGCGGCATCCTCTACGAGCTGGCCACGCTCGACGGCGCCGGCTTCGCCGCCGACGAGGAGCCCGAGCTGATGGGCCGCAGCCTCGTCCTGCCGCCGTTCCTGGAGTCCGAGCGCGACCGGATCGGGCCGGCGCTCACGCCGCTGCCCGACCCCAGCATCTGGCGCCCGGAGTCCGCTCCGGCGAGGGGCTGACTCATGGCCGGTGGTGCCGCCGCACATCTTGCATTCGAGCACGTTTACGAGCCGGGCGACAGCCCGTGGACCCTGCTGCTGCTGCACGGCACCGGGGGCGACGAGCACGACCTCGTCGGGCTGGGGCGCCAGCTGGCACCCGGCGCGGCGCTGCTCTCGCCGCGCGGAAAGGTGCTGGAGAACGGGATGCCGCGCTTCTTCCGCCGTCTGGCGGTGGGACAGCTGGACATTCCCGACCTACTGGCGCGCACCGACGAGCTGGCCGCGTTCGTCGGCGGGGCGGCCGGCGCGTACCAGCTGGACCTGGGACGGGTGGTCGCCGTCGGCCTGTCCAATGGCGCGAACATCGCCGCCAGCCTCCTGCTCCGGCGCCCCGGCGTGCTGCGCGGCGCCGCGCTGCTGCGCCCGATGCTCCCCTACGAGCCGGAGCGCGAGCCCGACCTGACCGGCGCCGATGTGCTGATCGCCGCCGGCGAGAGCGACCCGTACTCGTCGCCCGACCAGGTGCTGCGCCTGAGGGAGATCCTGGACAGCGCCGGCGCGCGGGTGACGACGACCGTCGAGCCCGGAGCAGGTCACGGCCTGACGCCGAACGACCTCCAGCGCCTGGCGGAGTGGCTCGCCGACCTGACGCGCTGAGCTACTCGGTGCAGGTGGCGGCGGCGCGCGGCGCCATCCGCCCGAACACCTCGGCCAGCGCCTCCAGGTCGTCGGCGCCCAGGCGATCGAAGAACTCGCGCTGGACGGAGGCGAAGTGGGTGCGCTGGGCGGCGCGCATCAGCTCCAGGCCCGCCTCCGTCAGGTGCGCCTCCACGGCCCGCGCGTCCTCGGGGCAGGGCTCGCGGACGATCAGCCCGCGCACCTCCAGCGAGGCGGCGATCCGCGAGACCCGGCTGAGGCTGAGCCCGGCTGCGCTCGCCAGCGCGGACAGGCGCAGGCAACGATCAGCAGCGGCCGCCAGGCGCGCCAGGAGCTCGAGGCTGGAGAGGGTCAGCCCGTAGCGCGCGTCGAGCTCGGCATCGAGCATCCGCGTGAGCTGCTTGTGGGTCTCCAGCAGCCCGATCCAGGCATCGGCGTGGCGATCTGACCAGGTGGCGACGCCGTCGTCGCCGACGAGGTAGGAGTTCGATGTCCGCGCGGTCGCCATTGTGTCCCTGTTAGTCTACCGACTACTTGTTAGCGCAAGTTTCATGGCCGGCGCGTCGCGGGTAACCGGTGCGTGTCGCCTCTTCGCAGAAGGAGCCTGAATGTCCTCACAAGATCCCCACACCGGACCACGTCACGAGCCTGAGCGCATCTACGAGCGCGATCCCGATCCCGCCGAGGCGGCCGACCGCCCGCTGGAGCCCAAGTCCTCGTCACAGCCACTGCACGCCACCGATGAACCGGACGACGCGCAGCAGGCCCAGGATCCCCACCACGCCCTGAACACCCACGTGGGCGACCCCGATCCCGACGCCGACTCGGACCCGTACCGCACACCCACGACCGAGGACGACGACGAGCACGCCTCCGGGACCCGCGGCAGCGGCCAGGGCGCCGAGGACCGCTGAGCGCAATCGGCCCCGCCGGCGTTCGCGGGCCGGCGCAGCGACAATACAGGGATCAGCCCGCCGTTTAGATCCCTGTACCGCCACGGCTACGTGCGCGTGGCGGCGGCCGTCCCGCACGTCCGAGTGGGCGACCCGGGCTTCAACGCCGAGCACACCGCCGGGCTGGCCCGGCGCGCCCACGAGACGGGCGCCGCGGTGGTGGTGTTCCCCGAGCTGGGGCTGGCGGGCTACTCCAGCGAGGACCTGTTTCACCAGGCCGCCCTGCTCGATGCCGTCGAGGCGGCCCTCGAGCACCTGGTCGCCGTCAGCTTGGACCTGCGCCCCGTGCTGCTCGTGGGAGCGCCGGTGCGCGCCGAGGGCGGGCTGTTCAACGCCGCGATCGCCATCCGCCACGGCCAGATCCTGGGCGCC
The DNA here is from genome assembly GCA_017882405.1 of Solirubrobacteraceae bacterium. The sequence continues at coordinate 46,706 of JADGPO010000045.1, forward strand.
ACGCCCAAGACCTACGTGCCCGAGTACCACGAGTACTACGAGAAGCGACAGTTCCGAGCCGCGCGCGACGTGATCGGCGATCGGCTGACGCTGGCCGGGGCCACCGTGCCCTTCGGTCCCAACCTGGTCTACGCGTGCCGTGACGTGCGCGACTTCGCCCTGCACGTGGAGATCTGCGAGGACCTGTGGAGTCCGATTGCACCCAGCACGTACGGAGCGTTGGCCGGCGCGACCGTGCTCACCAACCTGTCGGCGAGCAATATCACGATCGGCAAATCAGGCTTCCGGCGCATGCTGTGTGAATCCCAGTCGGCCAAGACCGTCTCGGCCTACGTGTTCGCGGCCGCCGGCCTGGGCGAGTCGACGACCGACATGGCATGGGACGGCCAGGCGCTGATCTGCGAGAACGGCGACCTGCTGTCCGAGTCCGAGCGCTTCTCCGACGAGGAGCAGCTGATCGTCGGCGACATCGACCTGGACCGCATCCTGTCTGACCGGATGAGCATCTCCAGCTATGGGGACACGATCGGTGACGAGCGCGAGCGCCTGCGCACGTTTCGCCGGATCGAGTTCGAGCTCGACCCGCACTCCGCGCCCGAGGCGTCTGAGACCCTGAGCCGCCGCGTCGAGCGCTTCCCCTACGTGCCGTCGGACCCGGCCAGCCGCAACGAGCGCTGCGAGGAGGTCTACAACATCCAGGTCAGGGGGCTGGAGACCCGCCTGCGGGCCACCGGGATCAAGAAGATCGTGATCGGGGTCTCCGGGGGGCTGGACAGCACCCACGCGCTGATCGTTGCCGCGCGCGCCGCCGACCGCCTCGGGCTGCCGCGTACCAACGTGCTCGGCTACACGCTGCCGGGCTTCGCCACCAGCCCGCGAACGCTGGAGAACGCCCACGCATTGATGAAGGCGCTGGGCGTCACCGCCGCCGAGCTGGACATCCGCCCCTCGGCCACGCAGATGCTGCGCGACCTGCAACACCCGGCCGCCGAGGGCGAGCCCCAGTACGACGTGACCTATGAGAACGTCCAGGCGGGGGAGCGCACCTCGCACCTGTTCCGGCTGGCCAACTACCACCGCGCGCTGGTGCTGGGCACCGGCGACCTGTCAGAGCTGGCCCTCGGATGGAGCACCTACGGCGTCGGCGACCAGATGTCGCATTACAACGTCAACGCCTCGGTTCCCAAGACGCTGATCCGCTTCCTGCTGCGCTGGGCGATCGGCGCCAACCTGTTCGGCGAGGAGGCCAACCGGGTGCTGGCCTCGGTGCTCGAGACGGCGATCTCGCCCGAGCTGGTCCCCGGCGGCGACGACGCCGGCGACGGCCCCCACCAGGACTCCGAGCAGACGGTCGGCCCCTATGAGCTCCAGGACTTCTTCCTGTACTACATCCTGCGCTTCGGCTACCGGCCCAGCAAGGTCGCGTTCCTGGCCGAGTACGCCTGGGGCGATCGCAGCCGGGGAGATTGGCCCGACCTGATCCCCGAGGACCGGCGCAACCAGTACTCGCTGCACGAGATCCGCCACTGGCTGGAGGTGTTCCTGCAGCGGTTCTTCGCCAGCAGCCAGTTCAAGCGCTCGGCGATGCCCAACGCCCCCAAGGTGGGCTCGGGCGGATCGCTGTCGCCGCGCTCTGACTGGCGCGCGCCGTCGGACGGGAACGCCACCGCGTGGCTGCAGGAACTCCGCGCGGGCGTGCCTGAGGAATAATCACGGTCATGCCCACGGAACCCGAACCGCTCACCCTGGCCGAGGTCGTCCGCCGCGCCTGCGCGCTGGTCGATCCCGACGACACCGATCCCGTCGTGGGCGACTTCGAGCGCTACTTCGAGGACGCCGACGAGCCGATCCGGGCACTCGACGATGTCGAGGCACGGGTGGCCACCGTGCTCGCCGACCTCGACCCGGCAGTCGCCAACGGCTCCCTGTCGGTGGCCGGCGCGGTCACCGTGTACCTCCAGTACCGTCGCGACGAGTACGGCGTCGAGCCTGCCAAGCTGCTGCGGCTGGCGGCCGGGGCCGAATGGAAGGGCAAGCCGCCCGAGGTCGTGGTCGCCTGGCTGGGCGACCGCGACATCAAGCTTTAGTGCCCACGCGGTCGGCCACCTGGTCGCGACCGTGGATCGGCCCGCTGGTCTGCCGCAGCGGCCGGGCGGCGCGCTGAGCGCGGTCGGCGATGATCTCGGCAAGCACCGAAACGGCCGTCTCCTCGGCCGTGCGGCTGCCGATGTCCAGCCCGCAGGGAGCGTGGATGCGGGCCAGGTCGGCCTCGCTGACACCGGAGTCGAGCAGCCGGCGCTCCCGGTCGGCGGTCGTCTTGCGGCTGCCCAGCGCGCCGATGTACCCGGCGCCTGAGGCCAGTGCGGCGATCAGGGCCGGCTCGTCGAACTTGGAGTCATGGGTGAACACCAGCACGGCGTCGCGCGGGCCCAGCTCCAGGTCTGCCATGACCTCCTGGGGCCAGCCGATCCGCACGTCGGCGACGGTGGTGAAGCGCGGCGAGCGGGCGAAGCGATCTCGCGCGTCGGCGATCGTGACCTGGTAACCGATCGCCGAGGCGAACGGGGCCAGCGCCGCCGAGAAATCGATCGCCCCGATGATGAACATCTCCGGCGGCAGCGCGTAGGCGCGGATGTGGACGCGCTGGTCGTCGCCCAGCGTGGCGCCGTCGGCGCCGAAGCGGCGCACGGTCGTCTTGCCCTCCTCCAGCAGGCCCAGGGCCTCGCGAGTCACGTTGCGGTCCAGCAGCTCGGAGCCGGCCAGGGTGCCCGTCACCGTGTCCTCGGTGACGGTGAGCCGGGCGCCGGCCTGCTCACCGTCCAGCAGCGTGGCCACCGCCGCTGGGCGCCCCTCGGCGTGCGCCTCGAGCGCGGCCAGCTCGGTCTGCCCGTCGGCGCCCGCCGGCTCGGAGATGAAGATGTGCACGGTCCCGCCGCACATCAGCCCGACGGTGCCCGCCAGCTCGTCGGAGATCCCATAGGTGAGAACGCCGGGGCCGCGATCGCCGGCCATGATCCCCTCGGCCTCGGCGACCACGGCGCCCTCTACGCAACCGCCGGTGATCGACCCCTCGATGTGGCCGTGCTCGTCGATCACCATCATCGCGCCCTCGGGCAGCGGCGCGGAGCCCTCCACCTCGATCAGCAGCGCCTGCACGAAGCGACGGCCCTCGCGCAGCCACGCGACAGCCATCTCCTGGGTGGCGTTGACGACGCCCGAATCGATCACTGCGCCGCCCGCCTCTCCATGTAGTAGGAATTAGTCATGACCTTCACGCCCGGTACCTACACCCTAGGCCCTGAGAATGGCACCCTGTCGGTACGGACGGCGCGCAGCGGCGCCGCCGCCAAGGCAGGCCACGACCTGCTGATCGAGGTCGGCGCCTGGGAGGGCGTTATCAAGCTGGCCGAGGACCCGGCCGCCTCGTCGGTGACGCTGACCGCCGATGCGGGCTCGATGCGCGTGCTCGACGGCACCGGCGGGATGACCAAGCTCGACGAGGGAGACAAGACCGGGATCAAGCAGACGATCGACCAGGACGTCCTCAAGGGGACCGCGATCGCGTTCGAGTCCTCGGCCGTGCGGTCGGCCGACGCCCAGGCCGACAGCCTGAGGTTCGACGTCGACGTCGACGGCGAGCTGGAGCTGTTCGGCCGTCGGGCTCCGGTCTCGCTAACGCTCACGATCGATGACGGGGGCCACCTGGTCGCTGACGCAAAGCTCAAGCAGACCGCCTGGGGCATCAAGCCGTACTCGGCGCTGTTCGGCGCGCTCAAGGTCGCCGACGAGGTGCAGATCGCCGTCGACGCGCAGCTGCCGGCCGCCTGAGCTCGCGGCGCACGGTCGGTGTCGGCTGCGGGTGTCCTCATCGAAGGGCTGCCTCTCCTCCTCAAACTCTGACCCTCTGATCGTAGCCCGGGCGATCGCCATCCCGAGCGGCTAAGCCAGCGCGGCCACGAAGCGCCAGTCCAGCACCTCGCCAGACCAGTCCTGGCGGTGCGCCGTGACCACGCTGCGCAGGCCGGCGATAGCGCCCCCGTCGGGCAGCGGCCTCAGGTCCTCCACCGTCAGGCTGCTGGTCAGCAGGTCCTCCTCGCGCACCGGTGCCGGGTGGTCGCAGCCGTGCCAGGCGAGTACCGCCGCCAGCCCGGGCAGGGCACGCGCCGCCTGATGAGCGGCCAGCCCGATGGCGTGACCGCCGTAGACGAGCCGGAACCCGGTGCCGGTGGCGCGCGGGTCATGGTGCACGGTGGCGAGGTTCAGCGTCAGGCGCGACAGCTCGGTCGCGCACGTGACCGGGTCGGCGACGTCGATCTCGAACCTGTCGCCGACCGACAGCTGGGCGGCGTGCGGTCCCTCGACGGCCTCGCGCAGAGCGCCCAGGTCCCAGCCACTCGCCAGCTCGGTCACCCCGTCCATGTCGACCTCGGCCCGCCCCGCGTTCACATCGTCCTCGTGTCCGGTCCGGGCTGCCGGGTCACGCAGCGGCAGCATCGCGCAGCGCTCGAAGTCCAGCACCGGGCGGCCCTCGCCGTCGGCCGTCCTGATCCGCAACACGGCCAGCCCCGTCGCCGGACGGTCGGGGCGGGAACGGTTCTGCTTGAGTGCGACCACTTCCGTCCTGGTGTGCAGCGTGTCGCCGATCGCGGGGAGGCGATGCAGTTGCAGCCCGCGGTAGAAGAGGTTCGCCCGCACGCGGCGCGTGAGCACGCTGGAGTGGCCGATCGACACGTCGACGACCAGGCCGGGCGGCGCCGGGACGATCCCGCCGAACACGGTGCGGGCCAGCGCGTGGTCGAGCGTGGCCGTCGTGCGATCGCCGAGAACCGCCTGGTGCAGGGCGGCGTGACCGCTGGTGAGCGTCAGCGCGGGGGCGCCGAGCCGGTCGCCGATCCGCAGATCCTCGAAGTAGGGGCCGCCGATGTCGGCCGCGGCCGTGGGGCTCATGCGCCCGGTTGGGCCAGCTGGGCCTGCAGGCGACGCATACCGGCCAGCCACCGCTCGTAGTCGGCGCCCTTGCGCTCAAAGAAGGCGCCCACCTCCGGGTGCGGGAGGATCAGGAAGCGCTCTTGTGCCACACCCTCCAGCACCAGCCGCGCCACCTCATCAGGGTGCAGGACCTCCCCGGCGGCGCGGACGACCCGCGCTCCCAGGGACTCCAGCGCACCCGTGGGACCTGCGTTGAGCATCGCGGTGTCGACGCCCATCGGGCAAACGCAGCTCACCCGCAGTCCCCGATCGCCGTAGGTGACCGAGAGCCACTCGGCGAACGCCACGGCCGCGTGCTTGCTGACCGCATAGGGTGCCGACCCGATCTGCGTGAGCAGACCGGCGGCCGAGGCGGTCGCCACGAAGTACCCCTCGCCCCGTTGCAGCCAGTCGGGCAGCAGCAGGCGCGCGAGCCGCACGTGCTGGCGGACGTTGACCTCCAGCGCCAGGTCCCAGGTCTCCTCCGGGGTCTCGATCGGATCGGTGCCCACCGCCACGCCGGCGTTGGCAAAGCAGACGTCGACGGGGCCGAGCGCGTCGCGGACGGCGGCGACCATCTCCTGCAGTGCGGCACCGTCGGTCAGGTCGCAGGGCAATGAAACATGGGCGCCGCCCAGCTGCGAGCCCACGCCCTGCAGATCCTCGGCCAGCACGTCGGTGATCGCCACGCGGGCGCCGGCGTCGGCGCAGGCCAGCGCCAGCGAGCGACCGATGCCGCGGGCGGCTCCGGTGACGAGGACGGTGCGGGCGCCGAGCTTCATGGCGTCAGGGGCGGTTGCACGGGCGCGGAGGCTATTGGTTCAGGCGCGTCACCAGCGGGTGGCTCGTCGCCGGGCTATCACCAGTGGCGGAGTGTGCCCGCCCGGTCCGCGGTCCCTGCCCATCGCCCTGGGGCCCCGCGCCACGGGCAGACATGAGCCGTCCGACCCGCAACGGCAGGCTGAGGTCGATGCGTGTCCGCCCACCGCTGTGCGGGCGGCCGACGCCAGATGCCGAGCCGAGCCGAGCCTGCGCGGCGCCAGGCGCAGATCGTGGCGCTCCACCCCTCCGAGCAGCCAATCGACTTCGCCACTCGAGGCGACGCGAACCCAGCGGCCGAAAGCTGGTCGGTCGCGCGCCACGGGTCGGTGCATCGGCTACGGACATCGCCGGGAACGCCTCTACCGCCACCCAGTCCGGAGCGGCTCACGTCAATTTCTAGGTGTGAACCTCGCCTGCCTACACGACCGCTGACGTGATTGGTGCATCGTCCCTTCGGTCGTAGAGGTGCAGAAAAGCCTCCACCACCTGAGGGTCGAACTGACTTCCGCTGCAGCGTACGAGCTCGCGCTTGGCTTCCTCGGTCGCTCGGGCAGAGCTGTACGGTCTTGGACGGGTGATCGCGTCGAAGGTGTCGACGACGGACACGATGCGGGCCGGGAGCGGGATCTCCTCTCGCATCAGCCCCGCCGGGTAACCCGCGCCGTCCCATCTCTCGTGGTGGGCAATGGCGATCTTCTCCCCCATCTGCAGGATTTCGCTTTCGCTTCCCGCCAGCAGCTGTGCGCCTAGCACCGTGTGCCGTTGCATCGTCGAGCGCTCCTCCGAGGTGAGTGTCCCCGGCTTGAGCAGGATCTGGTCGGGGATTCCGATCTTTCCGACGTCGTGCAGCGGAGCGGCCTCGCGGATCACTCCCACCAGACCAGCACGCATCCCCAGGCGCGAGGCCAGTCGAGCCGAGTTGCCGCCGACCCTCCTGGTGTGTTGCGCGGTCTCGTTGTCACGGAACTCGGCGGCCAGCGCCAAGCTGTGAAGCGTCTCGGCCCGGGATCGGAACAGGTCGTCGGTTCGTTCGCGAACCATCGCCTCGAGGTCGTCACGAGCGCGGAGCCGCTGGCTGATGTCATGGCTGACAACGCAGAAACCCACCAGTGCGCCAGTGTCCATGATCCTTGACAACGTGACCGAGACCTGAACCAGGGCGCCGCTCTTGCTCATGCTCTGGGTATCTACCTTGACGGTGGCTCCCCGCGCGACGGCGGCCCACACCCGGCGCTCTCCTCCCGCTCTGGCGGGTGGAACGAGGATGTTCAGCGGCTGCCCGATGATCTCCTTCTCCGTGTACCCATAGAGTGCCACCGCTGCCCGGTTCCAGGTCAGGATCCTCCCGGTGACGTCGGCGCTGACGATGGCTTCGTTCGCGGCATCCACCAGGGCTGCATAACGTGTCTCCGCCGTGGCGGCGGGCCGGTGCTTCACGGCAACCCTCTCTTCATGTTGCGGCAACGACAGCCACTGTCCGCAAGACTGACCCACCCCGGCTCCGTCCCGAGGCCAGGCTCGACGATACGCACACGCAGTCCCTCACGCAACTTTGATGAGGCTTTACTGAGCGTTACACCTAGAAGACTGTGCAAAGGCTATAACCGCCGACAGGACTACCCCCCGACAGTCGACGTCACCTTGTAAAGCTCTTCGTCATTACTGCCGATGCACGGCGGAAGCGTCTCAAAGTCCATGCACGACAGCGCGCCGGTCGCCGCTGGCAAAGTCCACTGGACCGTCCGACCGGGGCGGTTGCAAGCGCGAGGCCAATCATGGGTTCAGTCGCCGAACAGGACCCCAGCGAAGTCGAGCGGGCGACCTCCGATCCCGTGCAGGCGACGGACCGGCCTAACGGGCGGGTCGATAACGCCATGTGGGACCCCCTGGGGGCTGACTCTGTCGCGCCGGAAGCGCCAGCTCCCGTTCGGCATCGGGCTGACGATGGCGCCGAGTGGGTGGGCGCCTCATTGGAAGCGGCGCTGCGGGCCCGTGCGCCCGGCATTCACGCCTCTACGCCGCTGGTCTGTCAGCTCGCGGCCAGGGTCGGCCGCGAGCTCGAGTTCGACGCCGGCGCCCTGAAGCTCCTGGTGCTGGCCGCGCGCGTCCGTGACATCGGGATGATCGCGCTCCCCGACAGCGTCGTTCTGGCCACCGCGACCCGGTCGCCGGCTGAGTGGGAGATCGTGAACTCCCACCCCGCCATCGGCCAGCAGATGCTCGCAGGGCTAACGGTCGTGGGGTCGGCTGCGCCGATCGTCCGCTCTCATCATGAACGCTGGGATGGTGCCGGCTATCCGGACGGACTTCGGGGAGATGCAACTCCGCTTCTCAGTCGCGTCATCGCGACCTGCGATGCGTTCGTCGCAGTGGCGCGCGATCGCCCGCACCGCCGCGGAATGGGGGCCGAAGCGGCACTCGAGCTCGTCTGCCATGAGAGGGGTGCGCAGTTCGACCCGGACGCGGTGGATGCGCTGAGCGCCTCATTGGTCCGCGACGGCGGGTCCAGGCGTCGCAGGCGAGACACTCCTCGCGCTGCCCCGGGCCGCGCTGCCGGAAGCCATGAGCGCCGCGACCGGCTCGACCTGACGAAGGCGATCACGGAGTTCGACGTCGTGCCGGTCCTCGCGCCCGCCTATGAGCAGGTGCTCGCGGCCACGGCCCCCGACGGCAGCGCTCGGGGCGAGCTGCTCACGTCCGTCGTGGAGAGCGACACGGGCCTCACCGTTGCCGTGATGCGGCGAGCGCAGGCCCTGGGGAACCGGCCCATCGCCAACGTGGCCGATGCGGTGCACGCGTTGGGCGCGCAAGGGATTGCCAAGGCCGCCAAAGGGCTCCCCCGTACCGAATTTCCCTGGCGAACCTCGCGCCTCGACGTGCTCATGCATCGTTCGCTGGTGCACGCGCAGGCCGTCGCCCGTGCCATGGACCAGCTCTCGAGCGGGCTGCAGCTGGCCGAACGCGACGACGTTCTGGCGGCGGCGCTGCTGCACGACATCGGCAAACTGGTGATGGGTCGCGCGCTGCCCGACTACACCGACGCCGGGGAGCGCACGTCCACCCCGGAAGCGCGAGCGCGCGCTGAGGTGCGAGCGTATGGAGTGGACCATGCGAGCGTCGGCGGCCTGCTGCTTCGGAGGTGGGGGCTTCCCGACCCGCTGGCCAGCGCCGTCGCGGCCCACCACAGCGCCGAAGCCGAGAACGATGTCGCCACCTACGTGAGGCTCGCGGACATGGTCGCTCATCACGCTCAAGGCGAGACCATCGACCGCGCCAAGATGCTCGGCCTGGCTCAGCTGTGCGGGCTCTCGCCGCATGCGCTGAGAGACATACTGTTCGATCTGCCTCGGGCGGGCGGCAGCCGCCGGCGTCGAGCCGAACCGTCCCCGCTTTCGGACCGGCAGACGTCGGTCCTCCGCCTGCTGGCCGCCGGCAAGGTCTATAAGGAGATCGCGGCGGCGCTGGGACTCGCGTCGACCACCGTCAGGACCCACCTGCACAACATCTACGGCCTGCTCGGTGTCCCCGACCGCGCGCAGGCCGTGCTTCGGGCAACGGACATGGGGTGGCTCTGACCACCCGGCGCCCACCGGGCGTCTGCGAACTACTACCGCCGCTTGCGCGGGGCGCTGCGCTCGGCGTCCGTCATCTGGCGGATGACGAGACTCCCCGCAGTGACCTGTCGCTCGATCTCGTCGAGCTTCGCAGCGCGGAACGCCGCCTTGTTGCGTTCGACGGTCGCTCGGCGCTTCGCCGCGACAGCCGGGCGCAGGTGCGGGGCCTGCGCCGCGTCGATGACGCCACCCTTCACTCCGGCGCCCGCTGACCGCTCGCCTTCGGCGGGTCGATCATCCTGCGGCGCCGACAGCCGAACGGTCGCCTCTGCCATCGTGATGGTTGTGATTCTCGTCATGGTGCTCCCGTGTGCTTAGGGCGGCCCTCGACGGGAGCGCCATCCAGAGCACGCGCGAGTCAAACGCTGCAGGTCTGATAGCCGAATCGTCCCGGTTGAGGCGGGGCCTCCGAAGCCCACCGTCTCTCGCACGGCAGATGGCTACCTGGTACAGCTGCTATCGGCACAAAGCGGGCGGAACTTGAGCCTCAGCGCCCTGCCGTCCAGCTCGGGCCCAGCTCCATCTCGCTCACGGGAATGCTGTCGACGAGACTCGACGGCACGGTGTGCCTACATCGCCGGGCGCGCAGGTGCTCAAGCCGACACGCGAAATGGTCGATGGACCTTGCGTGGTCGACGCCACCCTCAGTCGTTGGGCGACGCTCGGGAAGGGCGTGTGGTCGCTGCTCGACGCCGCAGTGGGAGCGCTGCTGTCCAGCAGTTGGCGCGGCTCTCCGGCGCTCGCGCCGAAGTGGCGGTAGTCAAACGTGTCGCAGTGCCCGTTCACCGACGGTCTGGCATCGCTGCCGCGGATGGGCGTGGCAAACATCGCCAGGGCCACCGTCGCCGGCCTCGCCGACCACATCGCGGGCTCGCTTGGCGGCCGCCCCCGTTACATCCCGGCGGTCGGACCGCCCGGCTCGTTCGCCGTCATGACAACCCCGGACTCAGAGCCCGGCTTCCAGGCCATTACTGCCGGCGGACACCCGCTGGGAGAACCGCGTCGCGGCACGCGTGGCCCTGCGCGTCGCCGGCTATCGCCCGGGGCGATCGGCGGCACGGGTCGCCTGCCCGGCCCTGTTCGGCGTGTGCGACCGCGACGCGCTCGCCCAGTCCGGCGCCACCGTCAGGTTCGCCCGGGCCGCGCCGCGCGGCGAGATCAAGCGCTATCCGGTCGGCCATTTCGACATCTACGTCGGCGAGCCGTGGGAGCGCGCCGTCGCCGACCAGACCGAGTTTCTCGTGCGTCACCTCGGCGGAGATCGCCAACGCGCCGAGATCGAAGGCGCCGCGGTGCGATCCTGACGCGCGACCTGCGCTGTCTCGGTGGCCGGCCTGCGCGTAGCGGTTGACCGTCCAGTCCGTACGCCGATAGGCTCAGCGCGGTGAACCGTCCCTGGTTCAAGCTGAAGTCCTGCGACGAGGACTTCCTTAGCTCGGCTCCGCAGCGCATGGTCGACACGATCGAGATCGCGCAGCCGGCTGACAGCGTGTGGGCCGATCTGACATCGGACGGGACGCTGTCGTGGTGCCGCCTGCTCGCCGGCGTCACCTGGACCTCGCCGCGACCGTTCGGCCAGGGGACGACGAGGACGGTGCGGACGCCACTCGGCGTGCTCGTGCTCAAGGAGGTCTACTTCCGCTGGGAGGAGGGGCGGCGCAAGTCGTTCTACGTCGCCGAGGCGACGGCGCCGCTGTTCCGCACCTTTGCCGAGGACTACCTCGTCGAGGAGACCTCGCCGTCGAGCTGCCGCTTCACCTGGACGGTAGCGTTCGAAGCGCCGCCGGCGGCGCGACCGGGCAACCCGATCAACCGGCTGATCACCCGGAGCCTGTTCCGCGACACGCGGCGTCACTTCGGGGTCGGATAACCCGGTCCCGCGCAGCCGCCTTATTCATTCGCGGCGGCCAGCCTCGTCAGGGCGCGCCGTTCGAGCGCCACCACACCGTCGACGCGCGTCGGGAACTCGGGCAGGGCGGCCCTGGTCAGGGCGCAGACGATGGCGCAACGGTCTCCGGGTGCACCTGCAACGCGCGCGCCATGTCCTCGTAGCGCTGCATGCCTCCGCCGCGACTTCCCACTCGGTGGCGCTGCCGCGGACGGCTGGAAATGGACACCGGGGTCACGCGAGCGGAGCAGCGCTTGCTCTACCGCGCGAGCACGAACGCAGGACTGCGCTCCTCGGCGGCATCACTCTCGTAATACGCCAAGCGAAGGTGCGGAGTGGTTCGGACGTCGCCGTCCAGCCGTCGGCGAAGGTAGGAATTCCTTGCTGCGGCGGGCGGCGGTCAGCAGGACGATGGCTTGTCCTGTCAACGCCCGAAGGAGGCACGATGGAATCCATGCTGTACCGCGCTGCTGGCGAGCGCATGGTGTCACCCCGGAGACGACGTCAGCACGCTCGCCGACCTCAGAGACCGCGGCCTGCTGACCAACGAAGAGTTCGACCGCGCAAAGGCCAAGGCCCTCCAGTAGAGAGCGGCCTTACGGCGCGCCACAGCACTTGATCAGCTTCGAGCATTCCGCGGCGACTCTGGGTTCCGCTTTGTCGCCCTTCCGGCCGCGAGCGGGCGACTGCTGCTTCCGAGTCGGCGCGTTCGAAGGGGTAGCGACGGCGGCGGTCGCCGGCGTCGGGCACATGGCCGGGTTTTCGTCAACGCGGGAGTCTCGGGATCGCCGGTCGACGCTGCTGGCGGTTCTCGATTCAGCAGCGTGGTCGAGGGTGCTGCAGATCGATCGAAGAAACGCGGTGCCTTTGGATTGTCTCCGCCAGCATCGAATCGCGCCGGCAAAGGCCCTGCTGTCCGTCGCGTTGTTGGGAACGCGAGCGATCGGCGTGTCGATCGCCCAGCACACCTTGCCGGCACGGAGCCAGAAGAAGCAGTACTCGCGCAACTGGTTGGCGAGCCCCACGGGCATGTGGACGAGATGCTCGCGGCGCGGGTCAACGCTCGCAGCGCGCCTTCGAAGCGCCCGCTCCGGCAAGCCGACGCTCGTCTCGAGGGCTCAGATACCAGCATCAGGGATGGGTCGTGGCCTGCGGCTGCTTGGGGAGGAGGCGGTGACCGTCGACGACCGCGGCGGCGAGGTCGATGAGCTTGCGGTTATCGACGCGTGAGCGCTCGCGCAGCATCTCAAACGCGCTGCCCTCGTCGATGGAGTGGCGTTCCATCAGGATGCCCTTGGCTCGCTCGGTCAACGCCCGGCGCCCGAACGCACCTTCGAGATCGTGATATTCGGCGAAGCGGCGCAGCACGATGTCGATCGAGCTCTGCCAGTCCTCGATGTCGCCGTCAGAGATGTGAGCGAACACTCCCCGCTTGGATGCCTCTCTGATGAACGCGGGATCGGGCGCATGGAGCAGAGCGATCACGGGACAGGCGGCCTCGCGGACGATCTTGTCGATCAGCTCAAGCGCGTGCTCGGAGCTCGCTCCGAGCCCCACGAGCGCCACGTCGGGTCGCTCCCGGGCGGTCACCCACCCGACGTCCTTGACTTCGATCTCGCGCGCGATCACCTCATGGCCGAGTGAGGCCACGATCGGGACCACCAGCGCCAGGCGGTCCTTGCGCTCGTTGGCGATCAGGACCCGTAGATGCTCGGTGTTGCGGTCGGTCACGGGGTGGGGTGGTTGGCGCTCAGGAACGCGATCGCCGGCGACGACCCATTTCGGCGCGCATGGTCTGCTCGTCGGCCTGGCGTCGGCAGCCATGGCGGGTCGGACTCCACGGCCCGGCAGCGCACACGACCGTAGGTGAGCACGTCGCACGCGTAGCCCAACCGGGTGCGTAGCTTTGTGAATTCTGCGGTGCGATGATCAAGCCGCAGCAAGGACAGTGCAGGAATGATGCAACGCGACCCTGAGCTTGCATCGAACGAACCTCAGCACTCTGACCGATGGATGGCGATCGCCACCAGCCACGTGTTACGCCTGGCCTGGTAGGCGTCAGACAGCTTCTCGCCGGCCGCCTCGACCGCCTGCAGCCAACCGAGAGCATCGCGGTACTCCCCACGCTCGGCGGCCTCATCAGCCCATCTGAGGCTCCTCGCCACGGCCGCTAGATGCCTAGAATCGCTGTCCTTGTACGAGTCACGCGGGGCGCCACTCATTGCTCGCCCGCGCCCAAGCGAACGATCTTCGCCGGCGGATCAGGGTGCAGCAACGCGATCGTCGCGCCCAGAACGCCAGCGGGCTCGGGTGGCCGACGGGCAGTGTGTAGCGGCTGCGAGCAGTGAGGACAGGTCTCGCCGACGGCCCACAGCACCTCTATGGCCACAGCAGACCGGCAGACCGAACAGCGGACTCGGGCTCGCTCAACCATCAGCCTCTTCCCAGGGGCCCAGTCCGACGAGCCGACCGGGTCTTCCCACCCAGCCGCGCCCGTCATCTAAACGCGACGGCAGCGCCACCCCGAAGAGCACGCCATCGCCAAGCGCGACTGTATCGTGCGTCGCCGGGCAAATCAATCCCGGTTAGCCGCCTCGGCAGGTCTAATCTAAACTGGGCGTTCCTGTTCGCTGGGTCTGGTTCTGGCTCGCTCTCAAATCTCCGCGCAGGGCCCTGTCAAATTGAAACGCTGCGGAGGGTGCGCGCAACATGGCAAATACAGATCGTTTGACAGGTGACGAACTGAACAGTGCCCTGACCAGCGAGCTCGTCGGTGTCCACACTGGGTACCTCGGCCACGGACCCGAGACTGCGTCGACGTTCTACCGCGGCAACGCAGTCGTCACGCTGATGCACGACGTGTTGACCAAGCCGAGAAGATCCTTGCGCAGACGGGGAGGACGGCGACGTGACCGAAGCGCACGGACTTTCGCACTTTTGAGGTGCTGATCGGCTGATCTGGTCGGCTGGCTCGGGCCGGGGTGGGCTGCGCGGAGTGGCGGCTTGAGCGTCTGTGGGGAAGGAGCATCGGCGGTGTCCCCGAAGCGGTGGGCGGGCGTCAACAGTCGATGCCGCGGGCGGGTGCCAGCCCGGTTCCGCGGCGCCCACCCGGGGGTGTACCGCTAAACGGGCCGGACAGACCGGTTTTGTGCAACAGCGTCCCTGACCGGCTCGCCGGCCACCCGTGAGGAGGGGAATCGCCCGGCGTATTTCACATCAGCCTCGGCGCAAAGCAGGCGTGCACCGAGAAGAGCAGTGGGCGGCGAGGGCGCGCAGCTGCTCATACCGCCAGCGCACGCAGCCGTCATCGATGAGATCCGAGGGTGAGACGCGAATGATGCGCGCCTGAGGCGCGCGCCGGGCAGGATCTAGCTCGATCGGTTCTAATGGAACGCTACGGAGACGCCTCGCCGGGGCGTTCCGGGAGCTCTAACAAAGGAAGCCCGCATGTCATCCAAGGGAACGTCGCACCTCGTCATCATGTTTACCGTGGGGCCTGATGACGTGGCCGAGGGAGATCGCATCTTCGCGAGTCATGGCGAGTTCATGAAGGGACATCCCCGCGAGGGCGATGTGGCGCTGCTGGACTACAGCATCTCCAAGGGGCCGGAGCTATCGAACCCGATGGACCCGAGCTCGGAGCCGACCGGCAACACGATCTTCGTTGTCGATGAGCGCTACGCGTCACCTGCCGGCATCGCCAACCATTGGCAGGACACGACGGCCAACTGGGCAGAGATGTCTTCCGCGGCGCCAGCCTGGTTCGAGAAGGCCACGATTGTGACGCTGCACAACGGCACGGCTGTCCAGGCGCTCTGAGAGCGCGGACACTCCAGTTGGCTCGCGGGTTTGACCAGACCCGTCGTACCCCGCCAACGTAGAAGCAGGACCCGAGAAAGACCTGGGGCGGGAGAGTTCCTTATCGCCAGCCGAGGGTCCACCTGGCATGGCGACCGAGCCGACCTTGGTGCGGCCGGCTCGGCCGTGGTCCGGTCTACCGATTGATCGTCGGGCCGGCGCTTGCGGAGATCGTCGGCGACGGTCGTCCGTGGACGGTGTTGATGATCTCGGCGCTGTCGATCCCTTGCGGGTAGGTGGTGGTGACGCCGAGGTCGGCATGCCCGAGTTGGCGCTGGATGACGACGAGCGGGACGCCTTCGTGCGCCATCTCTACGGCGTGGGCGTGCCGTAGCTGGTGCGGCGCGAACCGTCGCCGGATGCCGGCGGCTGAGGCGGCGTGATGGAGCTGCTTGCGGGCGGCGGACACCTCCCAGTGCCGTCCCGCGGTCGGGATCACACAGAGGAGTGCTCCGACCGGGAGCTGATGACGGGTCTGTAGCCAGGCGTCGAGTTGGCCCTAGGCCCAGCGGTCCATGCCGAATTCGGCATGGACCTCGTCGGACGAGGATCGCGCCGCGGAAGTTGTCGAGATCGGTCTCTCGGAGCGCGAGGGCTTCGCTGATCCGCAGCCCGGCTCGCCGGAGGAGCACGATCAACGCGCGAGGCGTTGCCCGTTCGGTCGATCGCCGACGATTCGCATCACAGCGACGATCTCTTCCACCGTCGGCGGGTCGGCTGGGTACTGCTCGCCCTTGCTGCGTAGCGGGCGGCCGCGGTGGTAACCGGGCATGGTCGCTGGCGAGCGGCGATGACCGGCAGCGTCGGTCACGACGGATTCCATGGTCCCCCCTCTTGGGTTGGGATTGCTTGACAATCCCATGCTGTACTGCCATTGTGAGTACATGTCAACGGTAAAGGAAGAACGACTTCAAATTCGCGTCGACCCGGCAGACAAGGCGCTGCTCGAGCGAGCCGCCGCTGCCTCGCACCTGAACGTCTCGGCGTTCGTGGTCCAGGCGGCCGCGTCCAAGGCCGAGGAGATCCTCGCCGAGCGATCCAGCATTCGCCTCTCACGCGAAGCCGCAGTCGCGTTCAGCGAAGCGCTCGAGCGCCCAGCGGAGGTCAACGACCGACTCGCGCAGGCGCTACGGCGCAAGCGGAAGTTCAGCTGGCTTGACTGAGCTTCGCCGGCCGGCGCTGCTTGACCCGCGCCGCCATGACCGCGAGCAACTCGACAGCGGCGAGCCGGTACTCGATGAATGGCTCCGCCGATACGCAGGACAGAACCGTCGGCGCGACACGGCCGCCACCTGGGTCATCGCGGACGCCGACGACGTCGTCGTCGCGTACGCGAGCGTCGCGATGACCGGAATCGAGCGCTCAGCCGCCCCCGAAACGCTCGCCGAGGGCGCGCCCGACCCTCTCCCGGCGTTACTGCTCGGTCGACTCGCCGTCGACCGCCACTACGCGAGCCTTGGGATCGGTACTGCACTCGCGGTGCATGTGCTCGCCACTGCAGTCGAGCTGAACGAGAAGGCTGCGTGCAGCGCAGTCGTCGTCACCGCGCTGAACGCCCGCGCCCGCGCGTGGTGGGAGCGGCTCGGATTCCATCCGTTCGACCCGGACGAGCCCGAACAGCTCGACCTCGACCTTCTGACCTCCGAGATCGAAACGACGTTTCGGCGAACGCGGTGACAGCGCCGCCGGTGCGGTCGGCCGGATCCCCACCTACGCTCCTCCTGTCGGCGCAATCCGAGACTCTGCACGCGTCGCCGCCAGCGCCCCTCGTCGAACGCAAGCAGGGGGCGGCTAACGCCACGGGGTCTCCCCCTGCGGGACCATGATGAGACGATTTAGGGAGCGGCGAAACCCGTCGGCGGCGACCATGCGACGGATGTCGGTGCGCGCAGCCGCCGTGGTGGCGGTTGGCCTGACGGTGGCGGCGTGTGGGAGCACATCGTCGAGCATCTCCGCGGCCCGCTGGCACCGCGTCGACGCGTAATCAGCCGATAATCCCATGTCCAGGCACTGCCGAGGCATAAGGCATATCGCGTCACGACGCGATTAGACGAGGCCCACCTAGGAGGATGGCAACTCTCCAGCGCGCGTGGCCGGCTACCTCATTCAGGCCGAGTAGATGAAGGAATCCCCATGCAGCCCTGCGTCAAATTAGACTTTGGGTATCGGGTGTCGACCCGGCGTGCCGCTTTCACCCTGGTGGCCTCGCCGAATCGGCGGCTCGGCGGCTCGGCGGCTGTTCTCCGGGGTTGTCGTGGCGATCTGCTCGCCGGCGGTGACTCTCTGATCCGCATCCTCAGTCGACGACGACGGAACAGGCCCGAGAACCATCAAGGCTCGACCGAGGCTTCCGTAACGCCGTCGCGGCGTTTTCGCGGTTGGCCCCTCCCAGCTAGCCGTGCGGAGGTCGGCCGGCACCGGCGGGCGGCCTGTGCGGGCCCAGAAGCCGGGCAGCGCTGCGCGCACGGCCTCGTCACTCCATCGCCGAAAGCGGACCGGAGCGCCCGCATCACGGAGTGCCGCGTTCCACGGGTCGCGGTACTCGTCATAGGCATCGCAGACGACGGCCGCGCTCGGCCATCGTGGACTCTCCGCTTCCCAGACTCCCGGAAATGAGCGCGATGGCGTCCACTCGTGATAGCTCGGGGCATGGTCGTGTACTTCTATCCAACCGCGGATCGCCTCGCGGACGCCCCCCTTGGTCCATGCGCGCTGCGTCGATGGCTCATGTGCGGTGCAAGCCAGGCACCGCTCAGCGCGAGGGCTCGCGACGGGCCCTCCGCACTGCCTGCAGCAACCGGCCGTAGATAATTGTGCACCGTCGAGACCGAGACCCCGATCTGCTCGGCGATCGCGCGGATCCTTTGTCCGTCGGCTCGCAGACATTGGGCCATTTCGACACGCTCAGCGACGCTCTCGTCAAAGTCGAGAGCGTGCTCGATCAAACCCGCCGCCTCGAGCGCCTTGCCCCAGGATCCGAAATGGGCAGCGGCGCAGGAACTGCTCGGCCAGTAAGGATGATCGCGCATCCACTTGCGCTGACCAGCCTCAGCGCCGCCCGGGTGCTCGCCGCACCACTCCTGACGGCGTGGAGCACGCCCCGTCTCATCAGTCCAGTCTCGGAGGGCACGAAGGATCGCTTCGTCGTTCCAGCGTCCCGGCGATCCCGGGTGCGCCAGCGGTGCGTACCGTGGCGCCTGCCGGGCCCGAGCCGGCCGGCTCGAGCCGTTTGCTGTCGCCGGACGTGTGGCTGACATCGTCGGCGGGCCTCGCGCTCAGACGGCGGTGTCGACCGACTTCGTCTGCAGATAGCTCTTGAAGAACCGAGAATCCATCTCACGAACCCAGCCCGAGCCCTTGAAGGGCGCCGAACGGCATCGTGGCGGCCAACGCCTGTTGCCCAGCTGCTTCGGCTACCGCCATGAAATCCTCTCCTCTCGGCCGCGGAACCTCCCGCGCTCGGACGCCGGGACGCTGCGCGATCACGCTAGTCCACTCTTGACTACCGATCAAGGCGGCCCCGAAACGACCGCAAGCCGCGCGTTAGCTTTCGCCGACCAGATGCCCCGGCCCGGTGATGACCCGGGCGCCGGCGAATGGGCCTTGCTCGCCTTCCTCAGCGAGCAGCCGAGGCACGGCTCGGGCGGAGGGCCCAAGCGGCAACGTCGTGATCCGCGGCGGCTTCTCATACCCGTGTGTTCTCCACTGCGTGCCGCGATCGACGGATCGGACTGGCGGCGGGTGGCATAGGCGCCTCCGTTGGCTTCGTAGTCAAAATCGCCCGCGACTTGCTGTCTGACCGGCCCGCCCGTGATGTCGTGTTCGCTGGTGCTCAGGAGGGGATGCTCATGACGTGGGTCTCGGTGAACTCGAGCAGGCCCTCTTTGCCCAGTTCGCGTCCGACGCCGCTCTGGTTAAAGCCGCCGAAGGAAGCACGCTCGTCCGCGGCGGTGGCATTGTGGTTGTTGAAGAACGTCACGCCTCGCTCAGGGCCATCGCCAACGCCGCCTTTCCTCCGCTATACCGGCCCGAGGGCCACCCGGGCAATGCCTAGGCACAACGTAGCGGCCCGTGGCGCCAGCGGGCGATCCCCTGCGCGCACCGGCAACGTTCGGCGCACGCAACCGCTTTCGCGGCCGACAGGGCGGAGAGCAGCTTGACCTTCGAACCGCCCGTGCTACTTCGGGGTAAGCGTGTACCTAACGGTCTGAACACGGATCAGGCCATCGCGAAACACGAAGGTATCGATGCCGTCGTCCGCCTTGACGCTCTCAGATTCTGCCTTCCACTCGAGGAGAAGGATGTCGTCCTCGAACAGTAGGGTCGGAAGCTCCCAGCTGGCACCCGGAAGATCACTCAACAGCTTGGTGAATCCCTCTCGGACACCCGCCTTGCCGCGAAGCACACCGTCGGGCGTGATGAATACGGCGTCGTCGGCGTAATCGCTGATGATGCCGTCGAGATCCTCGGCCATCAGCGCCTCGCCGTGGTGCTGGAAGACTTCCTGCGGACTGCGGCTCATTGCTCTCCTCCTTGGGATCAGGCGAACGGTCTTGTCACCCTACAGCGGTAACAGCCGCTCGAGGTTGCCTCTGGCCGGCCTGCCAGTCGCATCGGATGTGCATCGGCAATCTGTAGATCCGGAGAGAGACAACGATGGCCATACAGGCAGAGAAGATCGAGACCAACGAGCTGTTCATCGGCGGAGAATGGGTGGCGCCGCAGGGCAACGGACGCATCGACGTCGTCTCGCCGAGCACCGAAGAGCCGATCGGCCCGGTGCCCGAGGGCTCCGATGGCGATATCGACGCGGCAGTCCGCGCCGCCCGCGCGGCACTGCCGGAGTGGTCCGGACGGCCCGTCGAGGAGCGCGTCGACGCGCTGATGCGCCTAGCGCAGGCGCTCGAGGCGCGTGGCGAGGACACCGCGCAGCGCGTCTCGATGCAGAACGGCATGCCGATCTCGGTCTCACGCCAGCTCGAGGCGGTCTTCCCGGCCGTCGTCGCCCGCTACTACGCCGGCCTGATCGCCGAGACCGACCTTGAAGAGGACCGTGCGGGTCTGCTGGGCGGGCGGATCCGCGTGGTCCGCAAGCCGATCGGCGGCAAGTCCGCCGCGATCGTGCTCGACGACGCTGATCTGTCTGACGCGGCCGAGGCGCTATTCGCCGGCATGGCCGGCGCGCTGCGCCTAGGCGACGCGCTCTGGACCCCGAGACGCAGATTGGACCGATGGTCTCCGCCCGCCAGCGCGATCGCGTCGAAGGCTACATCGAAGCCGGCCGCGCGGAGGGCGCGCGCGTCGTCGCGGGTGGCGGTCGGTCCTGTCGGTGATCCCCTACGGAACCGAGGAGGAGGCCCTCGAGCTGGCCAACCACAACGACTTGGGTCTCGGCGGGTCGGTGTGGACCTCCGACGTCGCGCGCGGCGAGGCTGTCGCTAAGCGGGTGCAGACGGGAACGATCGGGATCAACAGCTACCGGCCAGATCCTGCCGCTCCGTTCGGCGGCCTCAAGGACTCCGGGCTCGGTCGCGAGCTGGGGCCCGAGGGCCTGGTCGCCTACCCGCAGCTGCAATCCATCTACCGACCCTCCTGAGCCAGAGCCGGAGCCGGAGGGCAAGATGTTGGGCCGACCTGCAGCAGCTCGGCCGCGACGACCGGCGTCCGTCGCTCCATGGCCCGCGGCGGAAAGAGCTAGCAAC
The DNA here is from genome assembly GCA_017882405.1 of Solirubrobacteraceae bacterium. Next base: position 67,558 of record JADGPO010000045.1, read on the forward strand.
GACCGACCCGAGGGGTGGTTAGCGAAGCGGGCGCGGCCTTCCCAAGGCCTGTGGCCGACCGATAACGACAACGGCAACATCTAGTGGGTCTGTCGATATCGATCTGAACCCGGGCTCAAGCCGAAGCGGCAGCGCGCGGACGTTCGTCCATCAGCGACAACTGGCCTGTCCGGTGTCTACTCGTTACGACGTCCACGACTGCTCCAAGCGATGGCGAAGCGCACTGCTCTCCGGGAGCGGGAAATCGCGTGTGAGAGACCGCGCTGCGGTCCAGGTCTGGCAGCGGTTTTGACCTCGCCACGCAACCGTCAAGCACGCGAACTCAGTCAGGGATGCCGTCGACGTCAGGGACGACGATGCCAAAGAGGTCCCCGATGGCTGCAAGGCTGGCCGCTTGCAGAGCCGCGGAGGACACGGCGTCGGGGGTGCCGGGAAGAGCGCGAGTTGCTGTGGTGCTGGCAACCACGGTGGGTGAGTAACCCAGGTTGAACGCCCCTCGCGCCGTGGAGTTCACGCACATGTGCGTCATGAACCCGGCGAGCACCAGATTGCGAGCGGAGGCGGCCTTGAGCCGATCGTCGAGGTCGGTCTGCACGAAGCAGTCCGGAAACTGCTTGACGAGCACCGTCTCGTCCCGGCGCGGTGCCACCTGGTCGACAATCTCACCGATCTCCGCTCGTACGTCGTAGGGCGAACCTTCTCCGGCGTCATGCTTGAAGTGGATGATGGGGATGCCAGCCAAACGAGCCCGCTCGAGCAGCTCGGCCGCCTGATCCAGGGCTGCTGCGACCCCATCGAGCGCCATGACCCCCCGCACGTAGGTGTTCTGGCAGTCAATCATGATCAGGGTGGAGTCGGCGAGACTCGCCGGGGTCGAAGACAGGCCGCTGAGTGCTCGTAGGGTTGTGGGCTCGGCCATAGTCGGTCCTCTCGGCGCGGTTCGTCGTGCCATCAATCTACTTGAGCGCGAGCCCGCGACGTGCTGTTGGCCGGAAAAGTCGGATCGCCGGAGCTCGGGCGCGGAAACGACGCCATCGCCGCTGATCCGGCAGCTGAGACGAGCCAGCGCGTCCGCTTGCTCGGTGGGCGATGAGCGCGGTCGCCAGCAAGCGCCGCGACCGACAAGAGCAGAAGCGTCGGGGGCGCCAACATTGTGTTCCGTGCGAACGCATCCCGGTACTCGGAGCATGCGGAAGGCGGTGCCTGCTTCGTCACCGCTGCACGTACGGTGGGCTGACTTCCGACTCATGGCTCGTCGACCTGAAGGAGCACCACGACTTCCGGTCTCCGTTGCCTATGGCCGTTCCGACGGCGACGTCGAGCTGATTCGGTGCTGTATCGGACCTCGCTGCTCTCAGCGCAGTCGACGAGACGTGACTCCCGTCCGGACCATCCCTGAGAGCGTGCCGCGCCGCGCCTCGTCGAGCACCTCGCGCAGCCAGGCCTCGGCCGTCACAAGAGTCCTGCTTTACAGCAACTTCTCAGTGCCGCCGGTGGGGTTCGAACCCACGACCTTCGGGTTAAGAGACAAGAGAAAAAAGATGCTCATATGCAGAGCTTTTAGCGTAACTACAGGTGTCTGCGTCTGGTTAGCTCAGGTTAGATTCGCTCAGAACTGCTGACTTCGCGACACGTTTCGGGACACGCCTTCCCGCCACGGCTCGGCTCGTCGTTACCACCGGGCGTCGAACGGGGGTCGAGTCGTCGGCTGCGATTGCGATCGGGGGCCGCCACCGTCGGGCGTACCCTTCAGGGATGTCGCGCGGCGCGTCATGCCTGGTCGCGGCCCTGTGCGTGCTGGTCGCCGGTGCTGTCGCGGTGCCGGCCTCGCGAGCGCGGCCGCGGGGGTCGGCGCCGGGTGCCCGGCCGGCGCCCGTCCCCGTCGCCGGACGTGCGGTGAACACCTCGCACCCCACCCGGGTGGTGGGCCACGGCACCCCGGCCAGCTGCACCTCGGCGGCGGTCGTCGCCGCGGTCCGAGCCGGCGGGGTGATCGGATTCTCGTGCGGGTCCGCGCCGGTCACGATCGGGATGAGGACGACCGCCAAGGTCCGCAACACCAGCGCGGAGGTCGTCCTGGACGGAGGCGGCCTGGTGACGCTGAGCGGTCAGGGCCGGCGCCGCATCCTGTACCTCGACACTTGCGATCCGGCCCAAGTGTGGACGACGTCGCACTGCCAGGATCAGGCCGCTCCCCAGTTGGTGGTTCAGAACCTGACCTTCACCGACGGGAACTCGACCGGCCAGCGCTTTGACGGCGGTGGCGGAGGTGCGATCTTTGACCGGGGCGGGCGGCTGCGAATCGTCAACTCCGTGTTCACCGGCAACCGGTGCGAGCGGGACGGGCCGGACATCGGAGGCGGAGCCGTCCGGGCGCTTTCGCAGTTCCGCGGGCATCCGCTGTACGTGGTGAACAGCCATTTTGCCGGCAACGCCTGCAGCAACGGCGGCGGGCTGTCGAGCATCGGCGTCTCCTGGACGGTGCTCAACAGCCGCTTTGAGCGCAACCGGGCGATCGGCATCGGCGCCAACCCTGCCCAGCGCGCAACCCCGGGCGGCGGCAGCGGCGCCGCGATCTACAACGACGGAGATCAGATGACCCTCTCCATCGGTGGCAGCGTGTTTGAGGACAATCACGCCACCGAGGGCGGCGGCGCAGTGTTCTTCGTCAGCGACGACCGCACCGGGACGATGGCGATCAGGCACAGCACCCTGGAGCACAACCGCAACGATCGCTTTCAGACCGCCGGCCTCCCCGGGATCTTCTTCCTCGGAGCTCAGCCGCCGACGATCACCGGCTCGGTCTTGCGATAACGCTCCCGGCGCTCGGAACGCGGCGCCGATCCGACGTTCGCTAACACAATCGCCGATATGGCTTCTAACAGGTGTGTCGCTGCTCGATCAAAGCGGAAGCGCCTCGCACACCGACCGAACCGAAGGCTTCCAGACGGCTGCTATTGCCCACCGCGACACCGGTGTGTCACTTATGTCGGCTCTCGGGTCCTAACTCGCAACACCCCCTGAGCCCGTGGGTGCTGGGCGCTCCGCTCAGTCCTCGGAGTGCAGGGGACCGCGGTTCAGGCGGCCTTCGGTAGTCGGGGAGTTATCACTTCTTGATAACTCGTAAGCCACCTCAGCGTTTGTGCGACAACCTCTCGTGAATGGGGAAGCGCGGCGCTGGCCGCCGAGACGCTCCTCGTCCCCAGGGCGAGAGGGGATCACCGCGTCGGCGATCTCTCCTGCTTGGCGGCTTGGCGGCTGGCTGCTTGCTGGAACCGTCGACTGCCAGCGAGCGAGCCTCATACCGCCGAGCGGTGGTCCGGGCGGCGCGGGTGATCTGGGGGCGGGGCGGGGTTCGGTATGAGCCTCGCTCGGGGCGTCCCTTTCGGGACGCCGGGGTGGTGGCCCCGGCGTACTCTCCAATCTAGATCGCGGGCGATGGGCGCCCGCTTGGAACCCCCGGAGGGGTTTGCGACCTTTCGGGCGCTGGAGGTAAACGGGAGCCGCGTATAGCGCCTCGGCGATCGTGGTGGATGGTGGCGCGCCCACGGAGACGCCCACAATAGCCAGACCAGGCACGCAACGCGAGACGTAGCCCGCCCCACCGAACGAACGCGCGAGACAGCCGCGCCCAACCGACTCGTTCGCAAGGGCGGACGCGTGCTCCTCGCGAATCCGGTCGTGCTGCTGGTCGGCGAACACGCCGCCGACCGCTTGCGCACGCCCTCGTCGAAGTGAACGTTCGCCACCAGCAGGCGCGCGTGCGGCTGACTGCCGACGAGCGCTTCTGCTCGGTGCGCGGTCGCTGAGCCCACGATTCCTTTGGCGACGACTCGCTCGTGCCGATCCCAGACGCCGGGCGGGCGCTTCGCCGCGATTCCGATCGGCGGCTACAGCCCGGCAGTCCCCCGGCACGGTACCGCGGCATCACGGAAGCAGGGCGGGACCGCATCGAGGGACCCGTCCTGAGATTCGCCAATTGGGAGGTCTCGGTACGAGCTCACCGCGGCGCCTCCTGAGCGGAATCCGATCGTCCTTCGAGGCGCCACCCCTCAGACGCCGGCGGCCGCCCACGGTCGGCCGCGCAGTACGCAGAACAGCGCTCGGCCGGAATCCTGGTACGAAGCTGCAAGCCACGGGGCCAGCTGCTCACCACGGCGGACTAACCTGCGATCCTGCGCACCAGGGCGGAGGACTGTTCGACTCGTCAACCCGCAGAGGAGCTACGCGAATGACTGGGAAGGCTGACTTCACGCAGGATGAGTGGAATCTCGTACTCGAGGCGCCCCCGAGCGCCGGTTTGATCGTCCTCACTGCCCAGAAGGGCGGGACGTTCCGCGAGACGATCGCCATCGCCAAGGCCTACACCGAAGCGCGTCAGGAGCACGGCGAAAGCGAACTGCTCGACGAGATCACGGCCGCCAAGCCCGAGCGCGACCACACCCACTACCACTCGCCCGAGGAGCTCAAGCAGGGAGGTCTGCAGCACCTGCGCGACGCCGTAGCTCTGCTCGAGACGAAGGCCACCCCGGACGAGGTCGGCGACTATCGGCGCTTCATCCTCACACTGGCCGACAAGGTCGCCAACGCCCACCGCGAGCACGGCCAGAGCGTCGGCGACGCCGAACAGCAGGCGATCACCGAGATCACCACGGCGTTGGGCGGCGACGGCGGCTAACCGGCGCTCGTATCGAGCCCTCCCACCATCGTCCTCACGGAGTCGTCGGCGACGATCACCCGCGCCGCGCTGAGCGCGCGGGCCTCGTGGCGCTCGCTGCCGGGCACCACCACGGCCTGACCGGGACGCACGACGGACGGCGAGCCCTCGAGCGAGATCTGGACCTCCCCCTCGAGCACGCGCCAGACCTCCTCCTCGGGGTGGTACTCCGCTGCGTCGAACTCAGCCATCGCCTGTTGGAGCGTTTCCGTGTGGGTCGTCATGGGCGCAACATATCTCTACGGCAGCCCGAGGAAAGCATTGCTCTGGATCGCACTGCGGTCCGGTCGCTGCTCTTGCTTTCCCGCGCGCCCGATCCGCGAACGCGGCTGCCGTGGCCCGGACGATCGCTTCGACTCTCCGACCGGTTGGAACGCGGCGATCGGTTTGGCGACAATCCGTATGGACCGATCGTCGAACCGCGAGCCGCTGTGACGACTGCGTTCAGCCGCGACCTGGCCATCGCGGCCCACGACCACAGCCCAGCGCCAGCCAGAGTACGACTCGTTGCGAGCAAGCGGTCGCTGAAGTCGGCGCCCGCCGCCCCCAACGTGGGGCGTCCAAGCACATACCTCACAACAACGCGTAGCACCCCAGCACGAGAGGCGACCGCGGCAGTGATCCCGGCTGGACTATCCGAGTAGATTTGTCCCGAGCCTAGAGAGGGGATCGCATACGGAAGCGTGGCAGGAGGATTTGACGCCGGTCGCACGATCGACGCGCGATCCAGTTGCGACCATCGTGTTGCCCGACCAGAGCTTCGAACTGGAGGACCTTCGCGAGCTCGCCGAGTCGCTCGACCGGGCGGGCTTGCCTGTAACCGTAGCCGAGAGTGCGTCACAACGTCGGCTTCTCGATCCGAACGTCGTAACGTCGCTCGTGATCCACGTCTCGCCGACGGTGCACGACGTGTTCGTCCCGTTTGCGGGGGCCGCCGCCTGGGACGGGGTCAAGATGGCGTTCGGTCGCCTGCGTCGGACGGGCGACGCCGAGCAGGCCGATGAACTTGCCCTCGATGTCGAGATCCAGGGCGATCGCTTCCATGCGTCGGCCCGCGGCTCCGCAAGCGACGCGGTGGCGAAGGCGGCCCATGAGTTCGTGGAGCGTGCTCAGGCTGAGCGCTGATCGGAGAGCCAGGCGCCGGTGAACGCGAACGCAGCCCAGCAGTCCGGATGTGCGTAGCCACGGCGGGCGCCCCACTCTCGCGCTGCGTCCGGGAGAAGGCGCACGCTACGAAGGTCGGTCGGGAGGGAGACCGCCTCGTCAGGATGCCGCGCGTCGCTGACCGCGCTCTCGCACGCGGACATCGTGACGAGGCGGGGCGCGAAGCCGGGTTCCGCAAGGAGATCCCTGACAGTGACTCGGTCCTTCGACGCTAAGATCAGGCCGCTCTCGAGGGGGTGCACGGGATCGCCGGCTCCGTGGCACGCAACGTGAGCCACGTCGCTAGCGCGCAGCGCCGCGATGAGAGCACTCGGGTCACCCACCTCCCGGCGCTGGGATCGCGGGCCGAGTGCCTCAGCGATGGCGTCGAGTTCGCGACTCGTGCCGCCTAGGGTCGGATCCTTCGCGTCGATCAGGACCGCTCCGCGATCCGGTGGGGCGGCCCGCTGCGTTCCTGGAGCTGCCGGGAGGAACTTTGCGGAAGGCAGGAAACTCACGAGAAGTTCGTCCGCTAGGTACCTGAATCGGTCGGCGCGGAGCAATCTGGTCGCCGGGCGATCTGGAGCGGAAGGACGTTCAGATGACCGACAGCGACCAACCGGATCTCCGGCGAGCCGTGGCTTATGCGCATCAGCGCCGAAAGCAGCGCCGCGCCGCGCCAATCGGCTGTGGCCTCGAGTGCGGCTCCCATTCGGCGCGGGCTTTGATTCGGGCTGACGCGCTGAGTTCTGCGGATGGGGCCAGGTAGCGGGTCACCGACTAGCGACGAACCCGCCGCTCCTGCTTCCCATGCGAGGTGCGTCTTGCCGGACCGCTGGTCGTCGCCGGGAGTGGTAGTCGCGTCTCGGTGTCGGTCTTGGCAAACTCCCGGGACATGCTGTCCGACGCGAGCACCATGGGCGAACAACTGGTGGCGTGCCTGCACGCGGCGATGAACGCCCACGACGTCGAGGCGTTCGTCGCGTGCTTCGCTGAGGACTACGACAGCGTGCAGCCCGCGCACCCGGACCGGGCATTTCGCGGGCGCGAGCAGGTTCGCGCGAACTGGTCGGC
>JADGPO010000046.1 GCA_017882405.1 Solirubrobacteraceae bacterium
CACGTGTTACTCACCCGTTCGCGGCTTTGCCCCAGGCCGAAGCCTGGTTCGTCGCTCCACTTGCATGTGTTAGGCACGCCGCCAGCGTTCGTCCTGAGCCAGGATCAAACTCTCCGTGAAGAACTTCTACGAAGAGTCGTCAGGAAATTTCCAAACCCAGCCTATGACGGTGAACTTTGTCACCGCCGGTGTCTGGGTCTGAGTCCTGGGTCGGCCCCTGGAGGGACCGACCCTTGCGCCATCGAACATCGGCCGGCAGAGCCGGTGGCGATGAACGGAACACCGGCAGAGCCGGTGCTAGGCGCCCCGAGTACACAGATGGGGCGCCGGACGCAAGACGGGGTCAATCTTGGCACCGTCGTCCGAACCGGCCCACTAGGGACCAGCACAGGAGCGACGGCGTCGAACCTGGACACACAATCTCGATCGAGGGATCGATCGATGAGTGTGCATGCTGTTGAGTTTTCAAAGACCGTCGCACCTCTTCAGGAAGGCTTTCTTCCTCAGCGGCGCTCCCGGGTCCGGACTGCCGGTCCCGGGGCGGACCGACAACTATAGCGCTCGCCACCGGTGTCGTCGCGGATTTGCGATCTGGCCGGAGGCGGTCCGTTGTCAGCCGCGCTCAGCATACGACCTGGACGCTGACCGTGCGTTCTCGGGGACGATCGTCGAAGTCGAGCAGCACGATCTGCTGCCAGGTTCCGAGCGTCAATCGTCCGTCGACCACGGGGATCGTCTCCGAGGGACCGATCAGCGACGCCCTCTGATGGGCGTGCGAATTGGAGTCGTGGTTGAGCCGATTGTGCTCGTAGTCGCCCCGGGCGGGGATCACCCGATCGAGCAGGGTCTGCAGGTCGCTGACGCCGCCCGGCTCGTACTCCATCGTGGTCACCGCGGCCGTGGAGCCGACGGCGAACACGGTCACCAGGCCACGGTCGGCGCCGGACGTGGCGACGATCCGCGCCACCCCCTCGGTGACGTCGACGACCTCGCCGTTGCCGCGGGTCTGCAGGCGCAGGAGCCCGCCGGTGATCGTCATCGGCGAGCGGAGGCGGAGGCGGAGGCGGCGGCTCTCATCGTCCGCCGTTGTGCGAGCCGGGACCCGAGTCCGGACCGATACCCACGCGCGCAAAGCGGCGCTTGCCCAGCTGCAGGACGCGCCCGTCGATGTCGGCGACGGGCAGATCGAGCGTGCCCGCTGCCATGGGCTCGCCGTCCAGCTTGACCGCTCCCTGCGCCAGCCCCCGCCGGGCCTCGGACGTCGAGATCTGAAACGCCCGCGCCAACAGCGCCGGCAGGTGTACCTCGCCCCCCTCGGCCGTCCACGGCACGAGCTCGACCTCCTCGGGCAGCTCGCCGCGGACGTGGACGCGGTCAAAGCGCTCCTGCGCCTCGTGGGCTGCCCCCTCGCCGTGAAAGCGGGTCACCAGCTCACGCGCGAGCGCGCGCTTGGCGTCGCGCGCAGACAGCTCGGCCGGCGGCTGTGAGTCGAGCAACAGCGAGTACCAGTTCTCCAGCAGGGTGTCGGGGATGCTCAGCGTGCGCCCGTAGATCTCGTCCGGGCTGTCGGTCACCCCGATGTAGTTGCCAAACGACTTGGACATCTTGCGCTCGCCGTCGGTGCCGATCAGCAGCGGCATCGTGAGGATCGCCTGCGGCGCCTGCCCGTAGGCGGACTGCACCTGGCGGCCGAGCAGCAGGTTGAACTTCTGGTCGGTGGCGCCGAGCTCGACGTCGGCCTGGACAGCCACCGAGTCATAGCCCTGCAGCAGCGGATACAGCAGCTCGAGTACCGAGATCGGCTCGTGGGCCGTGTAGCGCTTGGCGAAGTCATCGCGCTCGAGGATCTGGCCGACGGTCGCCCGACGCAGGAGCGCGAACAGGTCGGACATCGACATGTCGAGCCACTCGCCGTTGAAGCGGACCTCCAGCAGCTCGGGGTCGTCCTTGATCACCTTCAGCGCCTGGCGCTCGAAGGTCTGCGCGTTGGCGTCGATCTGCGCCGGGTCGAGCACCGGCCGAGTGGAGGAGCGCCCGCTGGGGTCCCCAACACGCGCGGTGTAGTCGCCGACGATCAGCACCACCTTGTGGCCCAGGTCCTGAAACTCGCGCAGCTTGCCCAGCACGATCGTGAATCCGAGATGGATGTCCGGCGCCGTCGGGTCGATGCCGAGCTTGACCCGGAGCTGGCGGCCGCTGGCCAGCTTCTCGGCCAGCGCCCCCTCGGGCAGGGAGTCGACGGTGTTGCGGGCCAGCCAGGCCGCTTGCTGCTCGGCGTCCCCGGTGGGCGAGGCCGGCCGCTGCGGGGTGTCGTCGGTCGGCAGCATCGACGGCGCGGAGGATCGGGAGCACACGCCCCCGATGGTAGACTCTCGCCGCCGTCTTGCGAGTGCCGCCCAGGTCCGGGCATGGGGCGGTTTGCGCAGCCGCGCGTCCCCCCGGTCACGGTTGGCCGGCCGACGTGGACAGCGGCGCCTCGATCGCATGAGCGACGACGATCACATCCGCCACCTGCGTCCCGATCCGGACGCTCCGGTGCCGTTCAAGCCACCGCGCCGCCACTGGGGACGCAATCGCGAGGGCCGACCGGCCAAGCCCAAGGTCCGCAAGCTCCGCCTGCTGTCGATCCTCGGCGGTCTGGGCGCGCTGGCGATCGTCTCGACGGTGTTCGGGATGATGATGGCGGTCGCGTCGGACCTGCCACAGCTAGAGAACCGCCAGCAGTACAAGCAGCAGAAGAACTCCTACCTGTACGACGACGAGTGGCGTCAGATCGGCATCTTCGCGCCGCCCAACCACGTCGTGATCGACACCTTCAGCCAGCTCGGGAGGACGACGCGCCAGGCGATCGTCGCCGTGGAGGACAAGCGCTTCTGGTCAGACCCGGGCGTCGACTTCCGCGGTATCGCCCGCGCCTTCGTGGCCGACGCGACCGGCGGCGCCACACAGGGCGCCTCCACGATCGCCCAGCAGTTCGTCAAGAACGCCCTGTCGGAGGAGGGCAACCGCACGGTGTTCGAGAAGCTGCGCGAGGCCGCGCTGGCCTTTCACCTCACGCACCGCTGGAAGAAGAGCAAGATCCTCACCGAGTACCTGAACTCGATCTACTTCGGCAACGGCGCCTACGGCGTGGAGTCGGCCGCGCGCGTGTACTTCGGCAAGGCTCACGGCTACGACGCCAATGCCGGCAGCGACCAGACCACGACCGGCTGCGGGGACAGCACGACCAGCGTCCCCCGGCCGTCGTGCGGGTCGGTGCTCTTCCCGTGGGAGGCGGCGCTGCTGGCCGGGATGGTCGCCAATCCGTCGGCGTTCGATCCGCTCGCTCACCCGCACGCCGCCACGGACCGGCGCAACCTCGTGCTGCGTGACATGCTCGACCAGCACTTCATCAGCCAGTCGGTCTACGACAAGGGCTTCGCGCAGCCCGTGCCCAAGGCCTCGGACATCGAGCAGCCGGCCGAGCCGCCCGCCGCGCCGTACTTCACGAGCTGGCTGCGGCCGCAGATCCTGTCCGCCGTGGGACTGGGCCACGGCGTCTCGCCCCGCGTCGCGGAGTACCGCGCCTACTACGGGGGCCTGAAGATCCGCACCACGATCGACCTGCCGATGCAGCAGGCCGCCGAGCACGCAGTCTCGGCCGAGCTGCCCTCCGGCTCGGGTTATCCGGCCGCCTCGCTGGTGGCGATCGACAACAAGACCGGGCAGGTGCGCGCGATGGTCGGTGGCCCGCTGGTGGATGGCGCACAGGACTACGAGAAGTATCCGTTCAACCTGGCGACCGAGGGCCATCGTCAGCCGGGGTCGGCGTTCAAGCCGTTCACGCTGGCGGTGGGGATCGAGCACGGCTACGGACCGTCCTCGGTGTTCGACTCCCATCCCTTCACGCTGATCGTCCCCAACAGCGGCGGCAAGGAGCACTACGACGTCAAGAACTTCGGCAACGCGTACTCGGGGCCGATCACCCTGGCCGACGCCACCGACGTGTCCGACAACACCGTCTTCACCCAGCTGGGACTGAGTCCGGGCGTGGGCACCAAGCGGATCTCCAAGATGGCCCGGGCGATGGGGATCCGCTCGCCCGTCTCGGACAACCCCGCGATGATCATCGGCGGCCTCAAGGACGGCGTGACCCCGCTGGACATGGCTCACGCCTACGAGACGATCGCCGAGGGCGGACGCCGGGTCTACACGCCGAACCTGGGCGCGCCGGAGGAAGGACCCACCGGCATCGCCCAGATACAGTGCCCGGTCGTCAAGTGCCACGGCAAGCGCGATCTGGTGGCCGTCCCGCATTTCAACCGGGTGATGCCGGTGGCGGTCGCCCAGGTGATCCACGAGCTGCTGCAGGGGGTCATCCAACACGGGACAGGTCAGTCGGCGGCGATCTCGGGCGTCAACGTGGCCGGCAAGACGGGTACCACTTCGGACTACGGCGACGCCTGGTTCGTGGGCTGGACACCGCAGATCACGACCGCCGTTTGGGTGGGGTTCCCGAACAAGCTGGTGCCCATGACCACGCTGTACAACGGGCAGCCGGTCGAGGGCGGCACCTACCCCGCGATCATCTGGCAGAGCTTCATGGCCGCGGCGCTCCAGATCTCCTCACAGGAGGCCGCCGACCGCGCCGCTCGTCATCCCCACTCCACCTCCAGCTCCACCGGCACGGACACGACCGGCTCGGGCTCGACCAGCCCGAGCGCCGGCAGCAGCGGTTCGACGGCGCCGAGTCCTCTGGTCACCAATACCACGGGCGGCCCGACCGGCGGGGGCACTGGGACGACGGGTGGCGGGACAGGAGCCACCGGCGGTGGCACCGGAGCCACCGGCGGAGGAACCGGCGCTACGGGCGGAGGAACCGGCGCCACCGGCGGCGCCACCGGCGGCGGCACGGGTGGCGGGACCGGTGGCGGAACGGGAGGCACGGGCGGCGGGACCGGCGGCGGATCGAGCTCCGGTGCCAGTGGCGGCGCCGGGCTCGGCGGCGGCTAGCTAACGCTAACGCGTCGGCGCAGGGACCCCGACGAGCCCCGCCCCAGGCAACACTGGCCGAGAGAGGTAGCGGCTGCCCGCGGCGCAGAAGCGCCACGGCAGCTCGGCGGCGCGGGTGATCCCGATCCGCCGGTCGGCCACGATCTCCACGTCGCGCCACTCGGGCGGGCGCCCGGAGATGACGATCGGCCCGGCGATCAGATCGCTCTGGTTGTGAGGCAGCTCGATGTCCAGCGCCTGGGTCAGCTTGCCCGGCCCCGAGCACAGCATCCGCTCGGCCTCCAGCCCGCGCCGCGCGCGCATCAGGTCCCGGCCCCGCACCGGCTCCAGCGCTCGGATCAGCACCGCCGCGCCCACGCCCTCTGGCTCGCACACGGCATTCAGCAGCGCGTGGATGCCATAGGAGCGGTACACGTACGCCAGTCCCGGCGATCCGAACAGGGTGCTGGTCCGCTTGGTCAACCCGACATAGGCGTGACAGGCCGGCTCGGATTCGTGATAGGCCTCCGTCTCGACGATCACGCCCGCGGTCTCGCCGTGCGCCAGCACGCACCCCACCAGGTCAGGCGCGACCTCCAGCACCGGCCGATCGTAGAACTTGCGCTTCACCGCAGCGCCGCACGGGCGCGCTGAAGCTGCTCGCGCACGCGCCGCAGGCTGGTCCCGCCCTCCGAGACCTTGGTCTCCAACCAGGCTCCGTCGCGCAGCAGCGCATAGAACTCGTCATCGAGCAGCTCGGACTGGGCGGTCAGCTGCTCAGGCGAGAGCTCTGACAGCGTCTTGCCCTGCGCAACCGCGACGCGCACCAGCCCGGCGACCACACCGTGGGCCTCGCGGAACGGCATCCCGCGGCGCACCAGCAGGTCGGCGATGTCGGTGGCGGCCAGGAACTGGTCAGAGGCGGCCCTGGCCAGCCGCTCGCGCCGGAAGCTGATCGACCCGAGCATGCCCTCGGCAGCCTCCAGGCACAGCTCGAGCGTGTCGCTGGAGTCGAACAGCCGCTCCTTGTCCTCCTGCATGTCCTTGTTGTAGGTGAGCGGCAGGCCGTGCATGACGCCGTAGAGGGCGCTCAGGTTGGCCGCCAGGCGCGGCGCTTTGGCGCGCAGCAGCTCGGCGGCATCCGGGTTCTTCTTCTGGGGCATGATCGAGGAGCCCGAGGCCCACGCGTCTGATACCTCGCAGAACCCGAACTCCTCCGAGGACCAGAGCACGATCTCCGCTCCCAGACGTGACAAATGGGTGGCGCAGGTGGCGGCGGCGGCCAGGTAATCGAGCACGAAGTCGCGGTTGGAGACAGCGTCGACCGAGTTCTCGGCCACCCCGGAGAAGCCCAGCGCAGCGGCCACCGCGCCACGGTCGGTGTCGAAGTTGACCCCCGCCAATGCGCCGGCTCCGAGCGGCAGGCGACCGCAGGCCTCCACCACCGCGTGAAACCGCGAACGGTCGCGGAGCAGCATCCACACATACGCCAGCAGGTGGTGGCTGAGGTAGATGGGCTGCGCGCGCTGCAGATGCGTGTAGCCGGGCAGCGGCCAGTCGAGATGGCGCTCGGCCTGATCGATCAGCGTGCCCGCCAGCCGCCCGATCCGCTCCAGCGCCTCGTGCGCGTGAGCCCGTACGAACATGGCGACGTCGGTGGCCACCTGGTCGTTGCGCGAGCGAGCGGTATGCAGCCGACCGCCCACCGACCCGACGATCTCGGTCAGCCGGCGCTCGATCGCCATGTGGATGTCCTCGTCGCCGTCGGCGAACGGGAACGTCCCGTCGACCAGCTCGGCGCGCACGACCTCCAGCCCTCGCTGCAGCTCGGCGCCGTCCTGCGCCGAGATGATGCCCTGCGCGGCCAGCATCGCGGCGTGGGCCACCGACTGATCGACGTCGTAGGGGCTCAGTCGCCAATCGAACGAGATCGAGTCGTTCAGCCGGCGAAACGCGTCCGCCTGGGGCTCGGCGAAGCGCCCGGCGCTCAACGTGTCAGCACCACGCGCAGCGCCGCCACCACCCGCTGCACCTGGCCTTCGGTCATCTTGGGGAAGAACGGCAGCGCGATCGAGCGCGCGGCAACGTCCTCGCACACCGGAAACTCACCCTCGCGGTGTCCGAAGCGCTCGCGGTAGTAGCTCATCAGATGGATGGCCGGGAAGTACGGCTTGCTGGGGACGCCGTGCTGCGCCAGGGCCCTCACGGTCTCGTCGCGATCGAGGCCGCGCGGCAGCTGCACCACGTAGACGAACCAGCCGCGGCGGGCGCCGTCGGCATCCGCGCACGGCGGTGTGACGTCCTCGACGTCCGCCAGCCCCCCGCCATACCAGCCCGCCACCCGGGCGCGCCCGGCCAGCAGCTCGTCCAGGCGCTCCAGCTGCGCCACACCGAGCGCGGAGGCGACGTCCGAGAGCCGGTAGTTGAAGCCCAGGCGGTCGTGGTCCAGCCAGTCCATGTTCGGCGCTCGTCCCTGGTTTCGCTCGGAGTCCATTCGCTGCTTGGTGGCAGCGTCGCCGACGGTGACCATCCCCCCCTCCCCGGTGGTCAGCTGCTTGTTGGCGTAGAACCCGAACACCGCGGGATGGCCGCGCCCCCCGACCGGACCACCGTCGGCGTACTCGGAGCCGAGCGCCTCGCAGGCGTCCTCCACGATCGGCAGACCCAGCCGCTCGAGCGCCGCCATGTCGGCCGGATACCCGAACACGTGTACCGGCAACAGCGCCGCCGTGCGCCCGGTGACCGCGGCCGCGGCCGCCTCCGGGTCCAGGTTCAGCGTCACCGGGTCGATGTCGGCGAACACCGGCCGAGCGCGCTCGTAGAGGGCCACGTTGGCGCTGGCCACGAACGAGAACGGGCTGGTGATGACCTCGTCGCCGTCGCTCACCCCCGCGGCCCGCAGCGCCAGATGCAGTCCGGTCGTCCCGCTGGAGACCGCGACCGCGTGCGCGGCGCCCACGCGAGCCGCGAACGCCGCCTCGAACTCCGGCGTGACCGGGCCGAGCGACAGGCGCCCGGAGCGCAGCACGGCCAGCACCCGCTCCTCCTCCTCGGCCCCGAGGACCGGCTGGGCGAGGGGGATCGAGTCGACCCCGGCGGCCGTCACGGGGACGGAGCGGTCGTCGCCTGTGACACCCGCGCGCCGCCGCCGTCGCGCCGGCTGAGGTGCATGCCGAACTCCAGCGAGTCCACCAGGGCCTCCCAGGAGGACTCGATCACGTTCTCCGAGACCCCGATCGATCCCCACACGCGGTCACCGTCGGAGGCATCGAGCAGCACGCGCGTGACCGCGCCCGTGCCCTTGGTCTCGTCGAGGATCCGCACCTTGAAGTTGACCAGATCGATGTCACGCAGATGGGGATGGATCTCCACCAACGCCTCGCGCAGGGCACGATCCAGGGCGTTGACGGGGCCGTTGCCCTCGGCGGTGCGCACGTAGCGCTCGCCGTCGACCCAGATTTTGATCGTGGCCTCGGTCTCCACCCGGCCGTCGGCGCGCTTCTCCACGATCGCCCGCCAGGACTCCAGGCGGAACAACGGCACGTAGTCGCCGGTCTCGCGGCGCAGCAGCAGCTCGAAGGAGCCGTCGGCGGCCTCGTAGTGATATCCCTGGTGCTCGAGCTCCTTGACGCGCTCCACCAGGGCGGCGGCATCGCCGTCCGACAGCGAGATCCCGGCTTCCCGGGCGCGAGCCTGCACCGTTCCCTTGCCCGACAGCTCGGAGATCAACAGCTCGCGCCGGTTGCCCACGACCTCGGGCTCGATGTGCTCAAAGGTCGCCGGGTCGGCGGTCACGCCGGCGACGTGCATCCCGCCCTTGTGGGCGAACGCGTTGCGACCCACGTACGGCGAATCAGGGTCGGGCGTGAAGTTGAGCAGCTCGGCGATGTATTTGGCGGCCGGCGTCAGCGCGGCCAGCTGGTCGGCGGACAGGCACTCGTAGCCGAGCTTGATCTGCAGGTTGGGGATGATCGAGATCAGGTTGGCGTTGCCGCAGCGCTCGCCGTAGCCGTTGATCGTGCCCTGGACGTGCGTGGCGCCGTTGAGCACCGCCGCCAGCGCGTTGGCCACCCCGCAGCCGGCGTCGTCGTGGGTGTGGATCCCGATCTGCACGGGCGGGTGGGATCGGTTTCCCGACAGCCCGGCGACCACCTCGGCCATCGCCGCGCCGACCGCATGGGGAAGCGTGCCGCCGTTGGTGTCGCAGCAGACGACCGTCTCGGCGCCCGCTTCGGCGGCGGCCCGCAGGCAGCTCAGCGCGTAGACGGGGTCGTCGGCGAAACCATCGAAGAAGTGCTCGGCGTCGTAGAGGACGCGCTTGCCCTCGGCGACCAGGAAGGCCACCGACTCGGCGATCATCCTCAGGTTCTCTTCGCGGTCGACCTTGACCACCTTCTCCAGGTGAAGCGCCCAGGTCTTGCCGACGAGAGTGCAGACGGGAGCGAAGCACTCGGCGATCACCCGCAACGCCGGGTCGGCGTCGGCCGATACGTCGCGCCGGCGGGTCATTCCGAAGGCCGCGATCTCGGCGTGGCGGAAGCTCTCGCCCCCCAGCAGGCCGAACAGCTCGAGCTCCTTGGGATTGGAGCTGGGGAAGCCTGCCTCGATCAGGTCGATGCCCAGCTCGTCGAGCCGGTGGGCGACGCGCAGCTTCTCGCCCGCCGACAGCGACATCCCCTCGCCCTGCATGCCGTCGCGCAGGGTCGTGTCGTACAGCTCGATGCGTGTCACGTGGCTGCGGCCCGTGCCGGCACATCGACCACGTCCAGCCACTCGGCATAGCGCGGCTCACGGCCGCGCAGCGCGTCCTCGAACACCCGCTGCAGCTCCCGCGTGACCGGGCCGGTCCCGCCCTCGCCGATCATCTGATCGTCAATTTCGCTCAACGCCACCAGCTCGGCCGCGGTGCCCGAGACGAACACCTCGTCGGCGAGGGTCAGCTCGGCGCGCGCCAGGTCGCGCTCCACCACCGGATAGCCCAGGTCCCGAGCGATCGTCAGGATCGACTTGCGGCTGATCCCGTCGAGGATGCTGGCCGTCTGGGGCGGGGTGATGACCTCGCCGTCCTGGACCACGTAGATGTTCTCGCCCGATCCCTCGCACACGAAGCCGCGGTTGTCGAGCAGGATCGACTCTGCGTAACCGCCCTTGGTCGCCTCGATCTTGGCCAGCACGCTGTTGAGATACTGGCCGCCGGCCTTGGCGTGCGGGATCAGCGAGTCGCCGGAGATCCGGCGCCAACTCGAGACCTTGGCGCGCACCCCCTCCAGCTTCGCCGCCTCGCCCAGATAGGCGCCCCACGGCCACACTGCGATCGAGACCGACACCTCGCACTCCAGTGGGTTGATCCCCATCTGGCCGTAGCCGCGAAACGCGATCGGGCGGATGTAGCACTCGCGCAGCCCGTTGGCGCTGATCAGCTCGTGCGTGGCCGCGCGCAGCTCCTGCACCGTGTAGGGGACCGGCATGTAGTACAGCCGCGCCGACTTCATCAGCCGCGCCAGGTGGTCCTGGTGGCGGAAGATCGCCGGGCCCCGCGGCGTCTCATAGCAGCGCTCGCCCTCGAACACGCTGGTGCCGTAATGCAACCCGTGCGTCAGTACGTGGATCTTGGCGTCCTCCCAGGCAACGAGTTCTCCGTTGTGCCAGATGAGGTCGGCTTGCTCCACGACTGCTCCTTATTGCAGGTGTTCTAGGACTGCCTGGGTGGCCTCTGCCGTGCCGGCATCGCCCCCCAGGTCGGGCGTGCGCAGCCCGTCGGCGAGCGCACGATCGACGGCCGATTCTACCGCCGCCGCCTCGGTCTCCATGCCAAATCCGTGGCGCAGCATCAGCGCCGCCGAGAGGAACATGGCCAGCGGGTTGGCGACGCCCTGCCCGGCGATGTCGGGAGCCGAGCCGTGCACGGGCTCGAACACCCCCGGGGTGGCGTCGCCCAGCGACGCCGACGGCAGCATCCCCAGCGAGCCGGTCAGCATCGCCGCCTCGTCAGAGAGGATGTCGCCGAACATGTTCTCGGTGACGATCACCTCGAACCGAGTGGGCTCCGACACCAGCCGCATCGCGGCGTTGTCGACCAGCAGGTTCTCCAGCTCGATCTCCGGGAACTCCGCGGCATGCAGGTCGCGCACCACCTCGCGCCACAGCCGGCTGGTCTCCAGCACGTTGGCCTTGTCGACGCTGGTCACACGCGCGCGCGCTGCGCCGAACGCCACCCGGGCGATCCGCTCGATCTCCTCACGGGTGTACACGCAGGCGTCCGAGGCGCTGTCGGCCGTGCGGGTCTTCTCGCCGAAGTAGATCCCGCCGGTCAGCTCGCGCACCACCAGCAGGTCGGTGCCCTCGATGATCTCGCGCCGCAGGGGACTTGCGTCATACAGAGCGGGCAGCGGCTTGACCGGGCGCAGGTTGGCGAACAACCCCAGACCCTTGCGCAACCCCAGCAGTCCCTGCTCAGGCCGGGGCTTGGCCGGATCCGTGGTGTCCCACTTGGGCCCCCCCACGGCTGCCAGCAGCACGGCGTCGGCGCCGCGGCAGGCGGCCAACGTCTGCTCGGTCAGCGCGGTGCCGTGGGCATCGATCGCCGCTCCGCCGAACACGTGCTCCTCGTAGTCGAAGTCGGCACCCGCGGCGCGCAGGACGTGCACCGCGGGAGCGATGATCTCGGGACCGATCCCGTCACCGGGCAGCAGGACGACTCGCGGAGCCATGGAGCGCGGCAGCGTACTAAGCGGGTCGCCGAGCGGTCATGTTCAGGCGCACGTAGTCCAGCACCACGGGCCGGTCCAGCCGGTCCATGACGGTGTCGACGAACCGCTCGCGCAGCTGTTCGGGAAGCGGATCGAGGTGGCGCACCAGGCAGACGGTGGCGATGAACGGCCGCGGCTCCTCGAGCTCGGTCGGCCGGTCCTGCAGCCACGTGGAGACGTCCGTGAAGCCGGCCCGCTGCAGTCGCTCGGCGGTCTCCTCGGCGCTCGCGTAGTTCCACGGCCGCACCCAGTCGACGAACTTGTAGACCCAGTCAACGTCGCCGCTGCTGCGGGTTCGCTCATAGCGTTGTGGTCACTGGACCGGACCGCTCCCGTCGGCGCTCGTAGTCGTCGATCCCCTCGCTGTCTTCGGACATCGTCACCGCGATGTCGTCGAGGCCATTGAGCAGCCGGTGCTTGATCTCCCAGTCGATCTCGAAGCTCGCCGTACCTCCCGGCCAGCGCACTTCCTGAGACTGCAGATCGACCTGGGCCTCGCCCGCTTGCGCGATCGAGGCACATTCATCTGCGGTCAACTGGACGGGCAGCAAACCGACCTTGGTGGCGTTGGAGCGGAAGATGTCGGCAAAGCTAGGAGCAATGACCGTCTCGAAGCCGTAGTCCTCAAGCGCCCAGGCGGCATGCTCGCGACTGGAGCCGCAGCCGAAGTTGGCCCCGCTGACGAGGATCGGGTTGGATGGAAGATGCCATCCCGGTTCCTTCATCCAGTCGAAGAACAGGAACTCCCCGAATCCGGTTCGCGCGATTCGCTTGAGGAACTGCTTGGGGATGATCTGGTCGGTGTCGACATCGTCGCGGTCCAGTACGGACACCTGTCCAGTGATCGTCTCGATCGCTTTCATGATGCCTCCCAGCTTCGAATGTCGACGAAGTGACCCTCGATCGCGGCTGCGGCCGCCATCTGTGGTGACACCAGGTGCGAGCGTGAGCCCCGCCCCTGGCGCCCTTCGAAATTACGGTTGGATGTCGATGCCACCCGCTCGCCCGGGGCGGCGATGTCCGGGTTCATCCCCAGGCACATCGAGCAGCCGGCGTCGCGCCACTCGAAGCCGGCCCGCCGGAAGACCTCGTCGAGACCCTCGCGCTCGGCCTGGACCTTGACCTGCTGCGAACCGGGAACCACCATCGCATGGACGCCCTCGGCGACCCGATGGCCCCCCACCACCTCGGCCGCGGCCCGCAGATCGCCGATGCGCGAATTCGTGCACGACCCGATGAACACCCGGTCCAGCCTGATCTCCTGGATCGGCGTCCCCGGGCTCAGGTCCATGTAGTGAAGCGCCCGCTCGTCCTGATCGGTGGACGGGTCGGGGACGGCGTCTGAAACCTGCACCACCATCCCCGGAGTCGTACCCCAGGTCACCATCGGGCTGACCGCCGCGGCGTCGACCACGATCTCGCGATCGAACGACGCGCCCTCCTCGGTGTGCAGCGATCGCCACGCGTCGGGCACCTCAGCGGGGGCTCCGGGGCGGCCGAGAACCCACTCGAACGTCGTCTCGTCAGGAGCGATCATTCCGGCGCGACCGCCGGCTTCGATGGTCATGTTGCACACGGTCATCCTGCCCTCCATGGAGAGCGCGCGGATTGCCGGCCCCGCGAACTCGACAACATGGCCGACCGCGCCGGCGACACCGATCTGACCGATCGTCGACAGGATCAGATCCTTGGCGGTGACCCCGAAGCCGAGCTCGCCGTCATTGCGGATGCGTAGCGACTTGGGCTTGGCCTGGACCAGGCACTGGGTGGCCAGCACGTGCTCCACCTCGCTGGTGCCGATCCCAAAGGCGAGCGATCCGAACGCTCCGTGCGTAGCGGTGTGCGAATCGCCGCACACGATCGTCATGCCGGGCTGGGTGACCCCCAGCTCAGGCCCGATGACATGCACGATCCCCTGGTGGGCGGAGCCCAGCGAGTACAGTGGGACGCCGAACTCGGCGCAGTTGCGCTCGAGCGTCTGTACCTGCACGCGGGAGAGCTCATCACGGATCTGGGCGGCGGCGTGCGTGCCATCCGTGGGGACGTTGTGGTCGACGGTCGCCAGCGTGCGGTCGGGACGCCGGACCTGACGACCTCCTAGGCGCAGCCCCTCGAACGCCTGCGGGCTGGTCACCTCATGAACGAGATGCAGGTCGATGTAGAGAAGGCTGTGCGAGACCTCGTGGGACCGCCAGATCTTGTCGAACAGGCTCTCAGCCATAACGGCTCTCTCTCTTTCTAGCTGCGACGCAGGCCGGCGCTCACCACGGCGAGCAGGACCGCGTCGATATCTCCGGGGTTCTCGAAATGGTGCGAAAGGTCGGCATCGAAGGTCACACAGTCGCCCGCGCTCAGCTCGTGGCGCGCGCCGTCGCACACCAGCATCACCGCTCCGGACTCCACCAGCGCGGTCTCGCGGCTGCCCGGCTCGTGCATCGGCGGATCGCCCGGACCGCCCGTGACGGCGCCCGCGGCCAGCTGGTGGCGCGACAGCTCGGCCCGCTGGCCGGGCAGTGGCGGGGTGAGGATCTCGTAGCGATGGCCGGCCGCCCCGCTCGGTCCCATCCGCCGCTCGTCGCGGCGCACCACGCTGACGGCGCCGCCCTCGTCCAGGCGCAGCAGCTGCGAGAGCCGCAGCTCCAGGCCATGGGCGATGCGGGTGGCGACCTGCAGCGTCGGACTGGTCTCGCCCCGCTCCACCTGCGACAGCATCGGCGCGCTCACCCCCGAGCGCTCCGCCAGGTCACGCAGAGACCAATCCGCCGCCTCGCGCAGGGCGCGCACGCGCGCACCCAGTGCCTCGGGGGCCGCTGCGTAACGCTCCGCGGGTTCGGTCATCGCCATGCGCCGCGTACGCTATCACGTACAAACGTCTGTAGCGGCACGAGGCGCGCCCCGACACGACCGCGCCGGATAGCCTGGCAGCTATGCGAACCCGGCCCGACGTGCTCGTGCTCGGCGGCGGTGGCGTGCTCGGCGAGGCCTGGATGATGGGCGTCCTGGCCGGTATCGAGGACGCCGCCGGCGTGGACCTGCGCGACTGCGAGTCGTTCGTGGGCACATCCGCGGGCGCGATCGTGGCCGCGCACCTGGCCGCCGGCAGCTCCCCGCGCCGCCCGTCGTCGGTCGGCACCGAGCTGGAGATCGGCGGCACCGGCCCGGCGCGCGGCCTGGCCGTGGCGGCGGTCGCAGCCGCCCGGCGCGCCGGCGGCGCGGCCCTGGCCGCGAGCGCGACCTTCGCGCCGCTGGCTCTCGGGGTGGCGGCCCCGGGAGGCGCGCTCGTGCGCGCGCTGCTGCTGCGGGGTCTCCCCCGCCCGCCGGACACGCTGTCCTCGCTGCGCGATCAGGTGCAACGGTCGGGAGCACGCTTCGACGGGCGTCTGCGGGTGGCGACGGTCGACCGGCGCTCCGGGCGCCGGGTCGTGTTCGGCAGCCCGCGAGCTCCGAACGCCACCGTCGCCGAGGCGGTGGAGGCGTCGTGCACGGTCCCGTGGCTGTTCGCCCCGGTGACGATCAGCGGGCGCGAGTACGTCGACGGCTGCGTGTGGTCGCCCACCAATCTCGACGCCGCCCCGGCCGGCCGCGAGACCCACGTGCTCTGCCTGAACCCCACGGCCAGCCTCGGCACCGGCTCCACGCTGCTGGCCGTGATGCGCAACGTGGCTCGCTCGGCGGTCTCGGTCGAGGCCCTGGCGCTGCGGCGACGGGGCGCGCGCGTGCGCACGATCGCCCCCAACGTGGAGAGCGCCGCCGCGATGGGCTCCGACTTCATGGACTCCGAGCCCCGCATCCGCGTGCTGGCTTCCGGCTATCGCCAGGGGCTGCTCGTGGCCGCCGACGGCCACGGCTGGTAGCCCGCGCGCCCGGGCTACGGGGCGCGAACCACCTCCGGGACCTCGCTCTCGGCGGCCGCCTTCTCGGCGAGCATGCCTTGGCGACGGACCGCGTTGGAGAGCGCGCGCACGTAGGCGCTCGCCCCCGCCTCGAGGATGTCGGTGGAGACTCCCTGGCCGGATCCGGTGACCCCTCCGACCTCCAGCACGACGGAGGTCTCGCCGAGCGCGTCATGGCCACCGGTGACGGCGTCGACGCGGAACTCCCTGAGCTTGGCGTCGACCGCGGTGGCGGCGTTGATGGCATGGAAGATCGCGTCCACCGGACCGTCGCCGGTGAACGAGCCGACCAGCTCCTCGCCGTCGGGCCCGAGGACCGCCACGGTGGCGTGCGGCGGCCGGCGCGAGGAGGCCGCGACGTCGAACCACTGCAGCGTGTAGCCGGCGATCTCGGAGCGCAGCTCGTCGGTGACCAGCGCCTCCAAGTCCATCGCCGTGACCTGCTTCTTCTTGTCCGCGATCTCCTTGAAGCGCTTGAAGGCCGTGTTGAGCGTCTGGCCGGTCAGCTCGAAGCCCAGCTCGGTCAGCGCCTGCTGCAGCGCGTGACGGCCGGAGTGCTTGCCGAGCACGATCGAGTTGACGTCGTCGAGGCCGACCGTGCTGGCGTCAATGATCTCGTAGGTGCTGCGCTCCTTGAGCACGCCGTCCTGGTGAATGCCGGACTCGTGCGCGAAGGCGTTGCGGCCGACGATCGCCTTGTTGGGCGCCACCGCGTAGCCCGTCAGGCGCGACACCATGCGCGAGGTCCGGGCGATCTCCCGCGTCACCGCGCCCGTGGTCAGGCCGATGTCGTCCTGCCGCGTGTGCAGCAGCATGATGATCTCCTCGATCGAGGCGTTGCCCGCCCGCTCACCGATCCCGTTGACCGCGCACTCGACCTGCCGCGCGCCGGCCTGCAGCCCGGCGAACGAGTTGGCCACCGCCAGGCCCAGGTCGTCGTGGCAGTGCACCGAGAGCACCACGTCGTGCAGGGCCGGGACGCGCTCGTAGAGGCCGCGCAGGAGCTCCGCGTACTCGCGGGGCATCGTGTAGCCGACGGTGTCGGGGATGTTGATCGTGGTGGCGCCCTCGTCGATCGCGATCTGGACGACCTCGGCGGTGTAGTCCAGATCGGCGCGGGTGGCGTCCATCGGGGAGAACTCCACGTCGTCGAGGTACTGCTTGGCGTGCGCGACGGCGGCGCGGGCCTGGCCCTTGACGTCCTCGCGCGTGCTCTGCAGCTGGTGCTTGATGTGGATGTCCGAGGTGGAGACGAACGTGTGGATGCGCGGCCGGTCGGCGTCCCTGACGGCGTTGTACGCGGCGTCGATGTCGCCCACGTGGGTGCGGGCCAGACCGGCGATCACCGGGCCTCCAACCGTCCGGGCGATCGTCTGCACCGCCTCGAAGTCTCCGGGCGAGGTGATCGGGAAGCCGGCCTCGATCACGTCCACCCCGAGCCGCGCCAGCTGCTGGGCGATCTCCAGCTTCTCCTGCGTGTTGAGCGAGATGCCCGGCGACTGCTCGCCGTCACGCAGCGTCGTGTCGAAGATCAGTACTCGATTGGGGTCGTCCGGCCTGCTCATGGTCTCTCCTTGAATCTCGAAAGCTTTGCTCTTCTCGGTGCTGGTTCGCGGCTACGTGCGGCCGCCGGCGCGCTATTCCCCCCGAGGGGGGAGGAGGAGAAGAAGGACGAGTGGGTGGCGGAGAGCCATCTGGGGCACGAGCCTAGCAGCGGCAGGGGCGCGCCGGCAATGGCATGCTTGCACGCGTGACCCCTGGCAAAGACGTCGCCCGCCGCAGCCGCTGGCCCTACATCTCGCTGATCCCCTTCGGCTTCGGATCGTGGGCTCCGGTCTACGCCGGGGTCAAGGCGCGCGACTCCAGATGGATCGCGCTGGGGCTGCTGTGGACGGTGCTGATCGTGGTCGCGCTGATCATCTCCGGCGGCCATGGACACGGCAACGACAGCCTCGTCGGGGCGCTGGCGATCGTGTCCTGGGTGGGTGGGATCGCGACCTCGTTCTCGATCCGTGGTGCGTACGAGCAGCGGATGGGCTCGTCCCTGCTGCGCGCCGCCGAGATGGGCGAGCAACGGCTGCGCGAGCGCCAGGCGGCCCTGAAGATCGCCGGCGACAGGCCGGACCTGGCTCGTGAGATGGGCATCGGCCGCCCCGACGTCAAGGGCGCCGCCGCCGCCGGGCTGGTCGACGTCAACAACGCGTCGGTCACCGCGCTGCTCGCGCTCCCGCGCGTGGACGGGGACCTCGCCACCGAGATCATCGAGACCCGGGAGAAGGTCAACGGCTTCACGTCGCTGGAGGACATGGGGGTGGCCATGGACCTCGCCGGCGACGTGGTGGAGGCGCTGCGCGGCGCGGTCGTGTTCCTGCCACGAACCTCCTAGCGGCGGGCCATTAGAGCGCTACCGTCTGCCCCGCGACGAAGCCGTCGCTGGAAACGATCTGCTCGACCACCTCGCGCGGCACCGGCGAGGCGGTGGTGATCGCCATGGCCGCTAGGCGGCCGTCCCCGGTGACGGCCTCATCGGGCTGGCGCCCCACGGCTGCCGAGACGATGTTGACGCCGTGCTCGCCGAATGCCGTGCCGACCCGGCCCAGCATGCCGGGAAGGTCTCGATAGCGAAACAGGGTGATGTGCTCCTCGAGCTGGACGTCGAAGCGCTGGCCCCAGGCCTCGATCAGATGCGGGCGGTTGCGCCGTCCGATCAGCGTGCCGGCGACGCGCACCGTGTTCTCACCGGCGGTCACCTCGACGCGCACCAGGTCGGTGTAGTCGCGGGCCGCCGAGTGCTTGGCCTCGACCACGCGGATCCCCCGCTCCTCGGCCATCGTCGGCGCGTTGACCGCGTTGACCTCCTCCTCGGTGTGGCCCGACATCGCGCCGCGCAGCACCTCGATCGCCAGCAGCCGGGTGTCGCGCTCGGCCAGCCGGCCGAAGAAGTCGGTCTGGATGCGGTCGACCGAGGAGCCCTCGGCGACCGCCAGGGCGATCCCGATCGCTCCCAGCGAATTGCACAGCGGCAAGTAGGGCCCGAGCACCTCCAGGTCCTCGGCCGAGACGGCGGGTACGTTCACGGCGCTGGTGACCACGCCGCCGGTGAGGGCCGCGATCACCTGCTCGGCGGCCTGGTAGCCGGCGCGGTCGGTGGCCTCGGCGGTCGACGCTCCCAGGTGCGGGGTGACGATCACGTTCTTGTAGTGAAACAGCGGGTGCTCGGTCACCGGCTCGGAGCGGAACACGTCGAGCGCCGCGCCGGCGACCTTGCCCGAGTCCAGGGCGGCCTGCAGGTCCTCGTCGATGACCAGCGGGCCGCGGGCCACGTTCAGCACCCGCACGCCGTCCTTGCACTTGGCCAGCGCCTCGGCGTTCAGCCAGCCCTCGGTCTCCGCGTTCTTGGGCAGGTGCAGGGTCAGGAAGTCCGCGGCGGCGTAGACGTCGTCGGGCGACTCGGCCCTCTCGACGCCCAGCTCGCGATAGCGATCGGCGCCGACGTAGGGATCGAAGGCGATCACCCGCATGTGAAAACCGCGGGCGCGCTGGGCGACCAGCTGGCCGATGCGACCGAAGCCGAGGATCCCCAGGGTCTTCTCGCACAGCTCCGTGCCGCTGAACTTGGAGCGCTCCCAGTTCCCGGCGGTCAGCGAGGCATGGGCCTGGGGGATGTTGCGGGCCAGCGCCAGCAGCAGTGCCATCGTGTGCTCGGCAGCCGTGATGACATTCGATTCCGGCGCGTTGGCGACCACGATCCCGCGCTTGGTGGCCGCCACCACGTCGACGTTGTCGACCCCCACGCCGGCCCGGCCGACCACCCGCAGCGAACCTGCCCGCTCGATCAGCCCCGCGTCGAGCAAGGTCTGAGAGCGGATCAGCAGGCCCTCGTAGCTCCCGATCCGCTCGCCGAGCTGCTCGGGCTCCCAGTCGAGGCCGAGATCGACGTCGAAGTGCTCGCGCAGCAGCTCGATGCCCGAGCTGCCGATGTTCTCCGCCACCAGGACGCGCGTCATGCCGAGCGCTCCAGCACGTAGTCGATGCACGCCGTCAGCGCCTGCACGTCACTCGGGTCGGTGGCCGGGAACATCGCGACCCGGAGCTGGTTTCGCCCGAGCTTGCGATACGGCTCCACGTCGACGATCCCATTGGCGCGCAGCGTCGCCGCCAGGGCGGCCGCGTCGACGCCGTCGTCGAAGTCGATCGTGCCCACCACCAGCGAGCGCTTGGCCGGGTCGCTCACGAACGGCGTGGCGTGCTCGTGCTCGTCCGCCCAGCCGTAGAGATACGCGCTGGAGGCGGTGGTCCGGGCGACCATCGCGTCCAGTCCTCCCTGCTCCAGCATCCAGTCCAGCTGGTCGGCGAGCATCAGCAGGGTGGCGATCGCCGGGGTGTTGTAGGTCTGGTCCTTGCGCGAGCTCTGAAGCGCGGTCGGCAGCGAGAGGAAGTCCGGCACCCAGCGCTCGTCGGGCGCCTCGGTGCCCAGCTCGTCGATGCGCTGCACCGCCGCCGGGCTCAGCACGGCCAGCCACAGCCCGCCGTCGGAGGCGAAGCCCTTCTGGGGCGCGAAGTAGTAGACGTCTGACTCGGCTACGTCGACCGGCAGCCCGGCCGCGCCGGAGGTGGCGTCGATCAGCACCAGCGCGCGATCTGAGCCCTCAGGGCGCTTGACGGGGACCATCACCCCGGTCGACGTCTCATTGTGCGCCCAGGCGATCACGTCGACGGACGGATCGCTGCGGGGATCGGGAGCATCGCCGGCGGGAGCATCGAGCACCACCGGATCGGCCAGGAATGGCGCCTGCATCGTGCACATCGCGAACTTGGAGGAGAACTCCCCGTAGGTCAGGTGCAGCGCGCGCTCGCGCACCAGGCAGCAGGTGGCCGCGTCCCAGAACGCGGTCGTGCCGCCGTTGCCGAGCGCCACCTCGTAGCCGTCGGGCAGGTTGAAGAGCTCGCCGATACCCGCTCGGACCCGGCCCACCAGCTGCTTGACGGGTCGCTGGCGGTGTGAGGTGCCCATCACGCTCGCGCCGGCGTCGACGAGGTTGCGCAGCTGCGCCGGCCGGACGCGCGAAGGACCCGACCCGAAGCGCCCGTCAGCGGGCTTGAGGTCGGCCGGTATCTGGAGGTCAGTCGTGGTCTGGGTCATGAGCCTTCCCGGGGGTAGTGGTCTCGATGCCCAGGCGCGCGGCGGTCCACGGCCGTCGCTCCACGGTGGTCAGCCCACCTTCTCGCGCCAGTTACGACAGCCCAGCCGATTGTAACCGCGCGCTGGGGCGCGCCCTCACTCCTGCCACTCGGTGTCGATCCAGTCCATCTGCTCACGCAGGCCCTTGCCCACGACCTCCACCTGGTGCCCAGCCTGCTCGGAGCGCATGCGCTTGAAGTTCTCCTGACCGGCCCGATTCTCGGCGATCCACTCGCGCGCGAAGTCGCCCGACTGGATCTCCGAAAGGATCTGCTTCATCGCCGCCCGCGTCTCCTCGCCGATGATCCGCGGCCCGCGGGTCATGTCGCCGTATTCGGCGGTGTTGGAGATCGAGTAGCGCATGCCGCTGATCCCCTTCTCGTACATCAGGTCGACGATCAGCTTGAGCTCGTGCAGGACCTCGAAGTAGGCCAGGCGCTCGTCGTAGCCGGCCTCGGTGAGGGTCTCGTAGCCGGCGCGGACCAGCTCGGTCACGCCGCCGCACAGCACGGCCTGCTCGCCGAACAGGTCGGTCTCGGTCTCGTCCTTGAAGGTGGTCTCGATGACGCCGCCGCGGGTGCCGCCGATGCCCTTGGCATAGGCGAGCGCGACGCCCAGCGCGTCGCCCGAGGCGTCCTGGGCCACGGCCACCAGGCAGGGCACGCCGGACCCCTCCTGGTACTGGCGTCGCACCAGGTGCCCGGGGCCCTTGGGCGCCACCAGCGCCACGTCGACATCCGGCGGAGGGACGATCTGCTCGTAGTGGATCGAGAAGCCGTGGCCGAACATCAGCGTGTCGCCGGGCGCGATGCCGTCCTTGAGACCGGCATCCCAGATCTGGCCGTGCAGCTCGTCGGGAGCCAGCACCATCACGATGTCGCCCTCCGACGCGGCGTCGGCCGGCTCCATCACCTTCAGCCCGTGGGCCTTGGCCTTCTCGACGCTGGGCGAGCCCGAGCGCAGACCGACGACGACGTCTACGCCGGAGTCCTGCAGGTTGAGCGCGTGGGCGTGGCCCTGCGAGCCGTAGCCGATGATCGCGACGGTCTTGCCGTCGAGCTTGTGGAGGTCTGCGTCGTCGTCATAGAACATGAATCCAGCCTACAAGGCGGTCAGCCGCCGAAGCGGCCGCGCAGGGCCATCACGTTGTTGACGTACTGCTGGGTGTCTGAGTACATGCCGTGGGCACGCACCGAGGCCAGGCCCTGGTAGTAGCCGGCCGCCGCCAGCGCCGGGTCTCCCCCGGTCTGGTTCAGCAGCGAGCGCAGCAGCAGCACGCCACCGCGGACGTTGTCGGTCGCGGAACCGATCCCGCCCGCCCCCAGCGTCGGGCCGCCCAGGTTGCTCTGGATGTAGCTCCAGGTGCCGGGCTCGATCTGCATCACGCCGGTCGCGCCGGTGCTGGAGACCTCGTTGTTGTTGAAACCGCTCTCCTGGTCGGCGATCGCCTGAGCCAGCGACGGCGAGACGCCGCTCTGCGCGGCGATCGTGCCGACATCGGAGGGGCTCACCGTCTCAGCCGTGGGCTGGGCTCCGCCGGCGCTCGAGCTCGAGGTGCTCGGGGTGGCGGCGACCTCCTGGGTGGAGCTCGAGCCTGCGCCGACGCTCAGCGTGTCGCCGGCCGGGAGGATCCCCGTGGGGTCCAGGCCGTTGGCAGCGGCCAGCTGGTCGACGCTGACACCCTCCCGCGCGGCGATCGCCGAGAGCGTGTCGCCGGGCGCCACCAAGTAGCCGCCGCCGGAAGACGTGGCGACGCTGCTCGACGACTCGGCCGGGGCCGAGACAGCGGAGGAGCTCGCCGAGCTGCTCGTCGCCGTGGTGTCGCCGGTCTGGGGCGGGATCGCCAGCGACGAGCCGGCGGTCAGCTGGGAATCAGACGAGAGTCCGTTGGCGGCGGCCAGCTGGTCGACCGACAGGCCGTCCGCGGCAGCGACCGCGTACAGGGACTCGCCAGGGGCGACC
Organism: Solirubrobacteraceae bacterium; assembly: GCA_017882405.1. The sequence continues at coordinate 22,758 of JADGPO010000046.1, forward strand.
ACGTGCTGAAACGCGGCCGAGGCGGTGGCGGGGACGCTGAGCGCCGCGATCGCCATGAGCAGGGGCAGTTTCCAGGTTCGCATGGCGGAGAGTGTCGTCCGTCGCGGCCCTCACGAAAACTCCTGCAACCGGGCTTTCAGCTTGCAAGCTCGCTGTCACGCACCGGCGCTTGCAACCAGCGAGCTGCCGGGCAGCGTGACCGACCCGTCGTCGGCCACGTGGGGCCGCGCGGCGGCAGTGATGGCGGCGACCGCCTGCGCCTGGTCCTCGGAGCTCAGCTCCTTGTAGGTGGCGCTGAAGATCGGGGACATGTCGAGCGTCTCCTCGACGTAGTCCTGCAGCCGGGCGTAGTGGCGCTCGAGCGCTACCGGTGTGACCACCACGTCCTCGAAGCCGGCGTCCTGCAGCAGCTCGGTGAGGCGTCCATCGGCGGCCAGGCCGAACATCCCGGGCGCATCCGGATCCGGCGGCTCGACGTGACCGAGCGCCACCATCGCCCGGCTGGGGATCACCGCCCACGGGTTGCGCTCAGGCACGTCCCAGACGGCGAACGCTGCCCGACCGCCGGAGCGCAGGATGCGCCGGATCTCGCGGGCAGCGGCCTCGGGGTCGACGATCAGCATGATTCCCCAGCGGACCAGCACGGCGTCGACGCTGGCCGTCTCCAGGTCGATCCACTCCAGCTCCAGCTGCTTGAACTCGACGTTGTCGATGCCTAGCTCGACGGCGCGAGCGCGTGCGACGTCGAGCATCGCGTCCGCTCCGTCGCTGGAGATCAGGGTCCCGCCGGGGCGCACCAGCTCGGCGGCCATGAAGCCCGTGTCGCCGGGCCCGGCCGCCAGCTCCAGCACGCGCTGGCCGGGCTGCAGCGCCAGTGCCTCCACCATCGCCGCCGAGACGGGCATGCCCCAGTCGCGAATCAGGTCCGCTCGCTTGCCCCAGCCGCCGGCGGCCCGCTCCCAGGCGTCGCGGAACTTCCCGCGCTGCTCGTCGGGGTCAGGGGCGGCCATTGGCTGAGAGGCTATTCCTCGGCGTCGGGCGGCGCCCGCCGACGGGTCAGCTCGCCGAAGGCGTCCTCGATCTGAGAGCTCATCCGCTGCCCGAAGATCGCCTCCAGCGCGTCGGTGGCCAGGGGCCTGAGGCCGGCGATCGCCGCATCGATCTCCGACCAGCGGTCCACCGGCATGCCGGCCCGCTGAAACGGCTCCCAGACCTCGGTCATGAACAGTTTGACGAACGCGGCCGAGACGGCGTCGCAGTGGCGCTCGATCTGCTCGAACACGCCCAGCGCGTCCTCCAGCGCAACCCCCCGCTCCACCACCCGCTCGGCGACCGCCAGCAGCGACGGGCTGGGTACCTCGTAGCGCCCGTCGCCGGCGGGCAGCAGCACCCCCAGGCGCTCCGCGCGGGCGAGCACCCGCGGCGCGTCCTGCGCGTTGACGTGGAAGCGCCGGTCGAGCTCGGCCAGGGTGAGCATCTGCGACGGCTCTGTGGCCCGGGCGGCCGCCGGCGCCTCCCGGAAGCGCGCCAGACGCTCCGCGGTCCCGGGCGTGTCGTCGAGCAGGCGCTTGATCCCCGCCAGGTTGAAGCCGTCGGCCTGCAGGTCCCGGATCAGCTTCAGCTGAGCGACGTGCTCGGGCCCGTAGTAGCCCACCCGCAGGCGCACCTCGGGCGGCGCCAGCAGCCCGCGGGCCTGATGGGCTCGGATGTTGCGCACCGTCATGCCCGTCTGGGCAGCGAGCTGCTCGATCGTGAGGTCCGCGGGCACCCCTCGATCATACGTCGAATGATGTGACGTCGATCGATGTGACATGGTGTCCGCCGAGCGAACCGGCCCGGGCCACTAGGATGCGACGATGCCAGAGTGGGAGGTCAGGTCGGCCACGCTCGACGACCGCGAGGCCGCGATCGCCCTGATGGACCGGGCCTTCGGAGAGGATCCGTCGCGGGGCGCCCTGTGGGACTGGGCGTTCGCGCGCAACCCGTGCACCCCCGAGCTCTACTACCTGGTCGCCGACACCGGAAGCGAGCTGGCCGCTCAGTACGCGGCGGTGCCCGTGGCGATGCAGTACCAGGGCCAGCCGATCCGCGGCCTGCTGTCGCTGTTCACCGCCACCGACCCCGGCTTTCAGCGGCGGGGCCTGTTCCGCACGCTGGCCCAGGCGCTCTACGACGCCGCGGGCGAGACCTGCCCGCTCGTGTTCGGCTTTCCCAACGAGCAGTCGGCCCCCACCTTCTACGAGCACCTCGGCTGGGTCGACGTCCGCCCCTTCCCCCACCTGCGCCGCCCGCTGCGCAACGCCGGCGCACACGCGGGGGCGAGCGGCGCGGCGACACTCGCGGGGCGCGTCCTCGACGCCGCCGATCGCCTGGGCCGCGACCGATCGGTCGAGGTCGTACCCGTGGACGGCTTCACCGGCATCGCGGACCCGCTATGGGAGGAGATCGCGCCGCTGGCCGGCACGGCGATCGTGCGCGACGAGCAGTTCTTGAACTGGCGGTTCGTGGACTCGCCGTATTCCTACGTGCGACTGGTGGCAATGCGGACGGGGCGGCCGGTCGGCCTGGCGGTGCTGGCTGCGCAGGCCACCGATGGACGAGCGCGGCTGATGGAGCTGATCGTCTCCCCCTCCGAGGGCTCCGGGGTGACGCGCGCCTTGATCGCGCGCGTGGTCGAGCTGGCCAACGGGCTGGGCGCCTACGGCATCGGGCTGGTGGCTACGCCCCGGCATCCGCAGTGGCGCCAGCTGCTGGCCGCGGGGCTGATGCCCCAGCTTCGCCTTCCGCCTTCGCGGTCGCCGATCGACGAGCCGATGAGCTCCTTCGGGGTGCGGGTCATAGGACCAGGGGTCGCCCCCAGCCGCGTCCTGCACATCGACGACTGGTACCTGTCGAGCGCCGACCAGGACTGGGTCTGACGAGCGCGCCGCGACCGCGTTCCTCGCCCCCGCCGATGGCCGACAACCTCGTCCTCTGCTACCACGCGCTCAGCCCGTCCTGGGAGGCCGACCTGGCGACCACCCCCGAGCGCTTGCAGCGCCAGCTGCGTCTGCTGCTCGGCCGCGGCTACCGGGCGGTGCGCTTCAGCGAGGCCGTCCAGGCTCCGGCGACGGACCCGGTCTTCGCGGTCACCTTCGACGACGCCTATCGCACGGTGCTGGAGCTGGGGCTGCCGATCCTCCAGAGCCTGGGGATCCCCGCCACGGTGTTCGCCCCGACCGACCACATCGGCAGCGAGCGGCCGATGGCGTGGCCGGGCATCGAGCAGTGGCTGGGCGGCCCGTCGGAGCACGAGCTGATCCCGATGTCCTGGCCCGAGCTCGAGGAGCTGGCCGCCGCCGGCTGGGAGGTCGGCTCGCACACCGGCTCACATCCCCATCTCACCAAGCTGGACGCCTCCGCGCTCGCCGATGAGCTGGCCCGCTCCAAGGCCGCCTGCGAGCAGCATCTTCCCGGCCCGTGCTGCTCGCTGGCCTATCCCTACGGCGACTTCGACGCCCGGGTGGTGGCCGCGACCGCGCAGGCCGGCTACGCCACCGCCGGCACGCTGCCGGCCCGTCTGGTGACGGGCGGGGCGCTGGAGTGGCCGCGGGTCGGCGTCTACCGCCTCGACGACGACCGGCGCTTCCGGCTCAAGGTCTCGCCGAGCCTGCGTCGCCTGCGCGGCTCGGGCGCATGGGAGGCCGTAGCCGCGCTGCGCGGCCTCATCTCCCGGCACTAGAGCTCGCGCCGCAGCAGCTTGCCGGTCACGCCCCGCGGCAGCGAATCGACGAACTCGAAGCGCCTGGGGACCTTGAAGGTCGCCAGCCGGGCCGCGCAGTGCGCGCGCAGCTGCGCCTCGGTCGGAGCAGGGCCGCCGCCGCGCAGCACCACCCGGGCGACCACTGCCTCCCCCCACTCGGGGTCGGGTCGGCCCAGCACGGCCGCGTCGGCGAGCTCAGGGTGCTCCAGCAGCGCCGCCTCCACCTCGGCCGGCGCCACGTTCTCACCGCCGCTGACGATCGTGTCGGTCTTGCGCCCGATGATCGCCAGCCGACCGCGGTCGTCGAGCTCGGCCAGGTCGCCGGTGTGCAGCCAGCCATCCTCGGACAGCGCGCCCGCCGACACCGCCCGCCCGCGCACGAGCAGCTCCTGATCGTCGGCGACGCGCAGCTCGGAGCCCAGCAGCGCGAAGCCGTCGGTGGCCACCTGCGAGCACGTCTCGGTCATCCCGAACGAGGGTGAGACCGGAACGCCGGCCTCCTCGGCACGCGCCAGCAGCGAAGAAGAGATAGGGCCTCCTCCGAGCAGCACCCGTCGGAGTGTCGGTGGCTCGCGCAGGCCGGCATCGAGCAGCCGCGCCAGCATCGTCGGAACCAGCGAGACGAGCGTCACCCGCGCGGCTGCGTCCATCAGGGCGGCCAGCGCCCGCCGGGTCTCGAAGCGGTCGTGCAGCAGCACGGTCGTGCCGTAGATGGCGCTGCGCAGCTGGATCGACAGGCCGCCCACGTGGGCCAGCGGCATCGGGCACAGCCAGCGCTCGCCGGGGTCCAGGCCGAGCGCCAGCGCGGAGCCCAGCGCGTTCCACAGCCAGTTGTCATAGCTGAGCTCCACCGGCTTGGGGCCCGCCGTGGTGCCCGAGGTGAACATCAGCGTCGCGATCTCGGACGGTTCGGGCGCGTACGGGCGGTCGATCGGCTCGCCGGCCAGCGGGCGCTGCACCACCAGGCGGGCGCTTGCCTGGCGCAGGGCTCGCTCGTCGGCGTTGAGGCGCAGATCGATCGGCACGGCGACGGCGCCCAGCAGCAGGCAGCCGTGCAGCACCGGGACGAGCGCCACCGAGTCAAGGGCCAGGGCGATCCGGTCTCCGGGGACGATGCCGCGCCCACGCAAGGCGCCGGCCGCCGCGCGGGCGCGCTCGTACAGCTCGGTGTAGCTCAGGCTCTCGGCGAGCGCGGCGACGGCCGCACGCTCGCCATGCATCCGCGCGGCGCGCGCCAGCCAGGGCTCCATACCGCGAGCGGACCTACGTGGTGGGAACGCTGGGCGGCGCGCTCGGCCGCACGGCGACCGGGGCACCACGCCGACGGGGACGCCGCACGCGCATCTCCTCGGCCAGGAAGTAGGAGCCGATCACCAGCACGGCGGCCACCATCTGGGCGACGATCGTCTCGACGTTGGGGAAGATCGCGAACCACAGGCCCATCCAGCCGGGAATGTTGACGTTGACCGGCGATGTGCCGATCCAGCCGGCCAGCTGCAGCTCCTGCACGCTCTCACCGACCATGACGAGGAGCACGACGCCGAGCAGGATGCCGGTGGCGACCAGCATCTTCTTGTAGGGCAGGCGCGCCTGCAGCTTGAACGTGGCGTAGCCGATGACCGCCACGAACACGAGCCCGAGCGCCACGCCCCCCAGGACCATGCCCGACCCGTAGCGCAGTCGGAGGTTCTGCAGGAACAGGACGACCTCGAACCCCTCGCGATAGACCGAGGTGAACCCCAAGAGAGCGAGGCCGAACAGCGTGCGCTGCGCGCTCACCGAGCCGGCGTGTTCGCGCAGCTGCCTGCCGCGGCGGTTGTGATGGGCGATCCATCCGGTCCAGTAGACACGGTGAAAGAACCAGTTCATCACCACCAGCAGGACGACGATCGCCAGCAGGCCGGTGGCTGCCTGGAGATCGAGGCTGCCCTTACCGACCGCGTCGGTGATCGCGATCGCCACGAACCAGGTGATCACGCTGGCCCCGACGGCCAGTCCGGCGCCCATGCCCAGCGGCTTGCGATAGCCGCTGTTGGCGCCGCGCATGCTGGCCGTCAGCACGGCCAGCACGAGGATCGTCTCCAGGCCCTCGCGCAGGACGAGGATCCCGCTGTCGAGCACCACCGCCAGATGGCTCAGGTGCGCGGTCGGATCGGTCGGGTCCGGGGTGCCGCCGCCGGCGGTGACGATCTGCCAGACGAGCAGTCCGACGGCTACCAGGCCCAGCGATCCCCAACCGAGTTGCTTGCGCGACAGACCAGGCATTAGGGACACCTTACAGAATTTCGCGAGCCGCCATTAGGGGAACCTAACGCGTGGTCTTCTCGCTGCTTGCATAGAGTCCTGGTCGTGAGCATCAGCTGGCAGTCAGAAGGCGACTACACCGACATCCGCTACGAGCTGGCCGATGGCGAGAGCTCCGGGATCGCCAAGATAACCATCAACCGGCCCGAGGTGCGAAACGCGTTCCGGCCCGAGACGGTGGTCGAGCTCTCCGACGCGTTCGGGCGCGCGCGGGAGGACCGCGATGTGGGCGTGATCATCCTCACCGGCGAGGGACCTGACGCGTTCTGCTCGGGCGGCGACCAGCGCGTCCGGGGAGGACGCGGCGGCTACGTCACCGGCGCCGACCCGGCGGCCGCCGGCTCCCACCAGGCGGTGGGGCGCTTCCACGTCACCGACCTGCACGTCCAGATCCGCCGCCTGCCCAAGCCTGTCGTGGCGATGGTCGCCGGCTACGCGATCGGCGGCGGCCACGTCCTGCACGTCGTGTGCGATCTGACGATCGCCGCCGACAACGCCCGCTTCGGTCAGACCGGCCCCAAGGTCGGCTCGTTCGACGGCGGGTTCGGCGCCAGCGTCCTCTCGCGCCTGGTCGGCCCTAAGCGCGCCAAGGAGATCTGGTTCCTCTGCCGCCAGTACGACGCCCAGCAGGCGCTGGAGATGGGCCTGGTCAACACGGTCGTGCCCCTGGAACGGCTGGAGGCCGAGACCGTGCAGTGGTGCCGGGATATGCTGGCCATGTCGCCGCTGGCGCTGCGGATGCTCAAGGCGAGCTTCAACGCCGACGAGGACGGGTTGGCGGGCATCCAGCAGCTGGCGCACGACGCCAACCTTCTCTTCTACATGAGCGACGAGGCGCAGGAGGGCCGCGACGCCTACCTGGGCAAGCGCCGCCCGGACTTCTCGAAGTTCCCGCGTCGAGCGTGAGCGGTTTTCGCATCTGGTTGATGGCGGCGCGTCCGCGGACGCTGCCGGCCGCCATCGCGCCCGTGCTCGTCGGAACCGCGCTGGCCGGCTTCGGCCACGTGTTCCATCCTCTGCGCTTCCTGGCCGCGCTGCTGGGCGCGGTGTTCATCCAGGTGGGCACCAACTTGAGCAACGACTACTCCGACGCCCGGCGCGGCGCCGACGCCGAGGACCGCCTCGGCCCGGTGCGCGTCACGGCCGGCGGGCTGGTCCCCCCCAAGCAGGTGCTGATCGCCACCTACGTGTCCTTCGGCCTGGCGGTGCTGGCCGGCGTGTACCTGATCGTGGTCGCCGGCTGGCTGCTGCTGGTGATCGGAGCGGCCTCGATCCTGGCCGGCGTGCTTTACACCGGCGGCCCGCGGCCCTACGGCTACGAGGGACTGGGCGAGCTGTTCGTGTTCCTGTTCTTCGGCGTGGTGGCGGTCGCCGGCTCCTATTTCGTTCAGGTCAAGCACCTGCACTGGGAGGCGTTCGCCCTCTCGGTCCCCGTCGGCCTGCTGGCGGCGGCGATCCTGCTCGTCAACAACATCCGCGACATCGACTCCGATCGCCGCGCGTCGAAGCGAACGCTGGCGGTCAAGCTGGGGCGCACGCGGACCCGCTGGCTGTTCGCGGGGGTCGTCTACCTGGCGTTCCTGCTGGCGCCGGTGACCTGGATCTTCGGTCCGGTGAAGCCCTGGGTGATGCTCACCTGGCTGGCGTTGCCGCTGGCCGCCGCGCTGGTCCGGATCGTGCGTACCCGCACCGACGGCCCGTCGCTCAACGGCGCGCTGGCTCGCAGCGGGATGCTGCAGCTGGCCTTCTGCGTGCTGCTGTCGGCGGGGCTGCTCCTGAGCCGATGAAGCTGACGGTGTCACCCGTGCGGGCGGCGCTGCGCCACCCATTCACCGCCGGCCACGGCACCGTGTCCGAGCGCGAGCTGCTGCTGGTCTGCCTGGAGGCGATCGACGGGGTGCTCGGCTACGGCGAAGCAGCACCCCTTCAGTCCTACGACGGCGTGTCACTGGCCGACGTGAGCGCCGCGCTGGAGGACTGCCGCCCGGTGCTCGAGAGCTATCCCGACGCCATGCCGATCGCCGACGTTCTGGCGCGCTGCGCGGAGGCGACACTGCTGCCCCAGGCACTCGCGGCGGTGGACCTGGCGCTATGGGACCTCGCCGGTCGTCGCGTGCGCCAGCCGGCGTATCAGCTGCTGGGCGCCCGCCAGCCGGTTTCCGTGCCGGTCAACTGGACGATCGCCGCCGCTGACCGCTCCGGGGCCGCGCACGAGGCGGCCCAGGCCCGCGCGGAGGGCTTTCAGACCGTCAAGGTGAAGGTGGGGATCGGCGACGACGGAGGACGGCTGGCTGCCGTGCGAGCGTTCGCCGGTCCGCAGATGACGATCCGGATCGATGCCAACGGCGTCTGGGAGCCCGAGGAGGCGGCGGCGACCCTGCGCGTGCTGGAGCCGGTCGGGATCGAGCTGTGCGAGGAGCCGGTGGCGGGCGTGGAGGCGATCCGCGCGCTGTGGACCGACGCCGAGATCCCGCTGGCCCTCGACGAGTCAGCCGATGACCCGGAGGCGCTGATCGCGCCCGCCGCGGACCTCATCTGCCTGAAGATCGCGCGCTGCGGCGGAATCGCGGGCACGATCGAGACGGCGGGCCGTGCCCGGGCAGCCGGTTACGACGTCTACCTGGCCTCAACGCTGGACGGCCCGCTGGGGATCGCCGCGGCCCTGCATGCCGCCGCGGTCATCGGCCCCGGGCGCGCCTGCGGGCTGGCCACGCTCGGGCTGTTCGACGATCGCGAGGCTCACCTGCCCGTCGTGGCGGGAGCGATGACGGCGCCGCCCGGCGACGGCCTGGGGCGCGGGCTCATCGACTGGTATCGGCGATGATCGCGGCCACCGCCGCGGGGTCCTCGAGATGCACGGCGTGGCCGGCTCCGGCGACCACGCTCAGGTGCGCGATTGGCAGCGCCGCCGCCATCCGCTCGGCGGTGGCCCGGAACTTCTGATCGCGCTCGCCGACGATCAGCTCGACGGGGATCAGAAGCCGGGGCAGGCGCCCCCACAGCGACGGGAGCGCACCGGTGCCCAGCGCGCGCAGCGCGGCCGCGAGCCCGGCGGGCGTGTTGCGGCGGCGGTCGGCGTCCACTCTGGACCTGACCTTCGCGGGCTGGTCGGCGAGCACCGGCGTCTGCGCCCAGCGCGCGGCGATCACCTTAATCGTGGAGCTCTCGATGTCGTCGGCGAGTCGCTCGTCGGCCTGCCGGCGGGCGGACCGCTCGGTGGCGTCCGGGAGGCCGGGGCTGGCGCCGATCAGCACCAGGCGCTGCACCCGCGGGGCCAGCGCGAACGCGGCGTGCAGCGCCAGCCGCCCGCCCATCGAGTAGCCGGCGAGCGTGAACGGTCCGTCGGTGAGCGCCGCCACGTCCTCGATCACCGATTCCAGGCCGATGGGGGTGGCGCCGGAGGCCGTTCCGTGACCGCGGATGTCGGGTGCCAGCGACCGGTAGCGTCCGGGCAGCGCGGCGACCACGCCGTCCCAGCTCGCGCTCGTGTTGGTGAAGCCGTGAAGGAGCACGACGCTCCTTGGCGGCACGTGTCTCCCCCTTTCGCTCGCCGGCGGTGCGAGTTCGATCTTACAATCGGGTCGTCTGAACCCGCGGGCATGAGCTCCTCCTCTCCCATCGACTTTCACCCACCTCGTCTGGCGGGCGTACGGACGAGCGGTCGGTGGTTTGGCCCGAGCGACCGGCCGATGCTGGGATGGCTCTCGCAACCCGAGACCGGAACGGGCAACTCCGGCGTCATCGTGCTGCCGCCGACCGGCTACCCCTACCTCTGTGCGCACCGCGCGCTGCGCGTCCTTGCCGAGCGCCTGGCCGAACGGGGACACACGGTGCTGCGCATCGACTACGACGGCACCGGCGATTCGGCCGGAGATCAGTGGGATCCGGACCGGGTCGTCGCCTGGCGCGCGTCGGCACACCACGCGGCCGACGAGCTCACATCGCTGGGGTGCCGACGGCTGATGCTGGCCGGGGCGCGATTGGGCGCGACCTTCGCGCTCCTCGAGGGAGCATCGATCGGCGCCGAGCGGATCGTCGCCTGGGCGCCAGTCCTCTCGGGCCGCCGGTACGCTCGGTCGCTGCGCCTGTTGTCGATCTCCGTGCCTGACGAGAACGACCCGTGCGACCCACCTGGCACGATCGTCTCCGCCGGCAACGTGTTCTCCTCGCAGACGCTCTCTGACATGGCGGCGCTGAACGTCTCTGAGCTGAGCACTTCCCCCGCGCCGCTCAACCTGATCATCGACGATCCCGCCGGATCAGCCGCTCCGGGCGCTGAGCATCTGCGATCGATCGGGGCTGACGTCGAGCATCTGAGCGTGCCGGGCAGCGAGGAAGCGCTTGAGACGCCCGCGGAATTCGCCGTTGTGCCCGACGCGGTGCTGGAGGCGATCGTTGCGTTTCTCGGCTCCGCTGATCCCGGCGGCCGACAGCCGGCCGCCGGACCGCCGGTGGCACGCCTTCGCTGGCGCGGTGGCACTGTCACCGAGGAGCTTCTCACACTCAGTCCTCACGGACAGCGCGCCGTATGCACAACACCCGTCGATCCCGATCCGACAAAGGCAACGCTGGTGCTGCTCAACTCCGGGTCAGAGACACACGTCGGCCCGGGTCGAGCCTGGGTCGAGTACGCCCGGGGACTCGCCCTCCTCGGTCATCGCACCGTGCGAGTTGACTTTCGGGGCTGGGGTGAGAGCCCCGACGACGGCCGGGCACCGGGGCGCCCGTACGACCCCGGCACCGAGCCCGATACGGAGACGATTGTGCGGGCACTGCAGGGCGCCGGTCATCCCCGGCTGGTGCTGGCGGGACTCTGTGCCTCGGCATGGATCGTGCTGCGCGTCGTCCTCCGGGTCCCAGTGTCCGGCGTGATCGCACTCAACCCGCAGATGTACTGGCAGCCCGGATGGCCGATCGAGGTCGACCCTGACCTCGGTGACAGGCTTCGTGCGAAGGAGTTCGGACGCCATGAGCGAGGTGCACGGTGGCACGTCTGGAGCCTGCTCGACATGATTGGCCGCCGGCCGCCCGGAGGGCGCTGGCTGGATCAGCTGGCCGCTACCGGCGTGCCCGTCACGATGCTGTTCGCCGAGGGCGACCCAGGTCTGGTGTTCCTCCGTACTCGCTTGTCCCGACGGATGGCGCACGTACTCAGAACCGGCTCGATCACCGTGCAGGAGATGCCCGAGATCGATCATCCAATGCACCGCGCATGGCTGCGACCGCGCGTCCTGCAGGCGTTGCACGAAGCGCTTGACGAAATCGATCTCAGCAGATGAGTGTGCGATGTTGTCCCCGGCCGCGCCGGTCGCCGGGCTGAACGTGGGTGTCACGGACACGTACCGGCTGCTGCGAGGCCTCTGCGACGAGTTGGCTCGCTGCGGCATGCGCCACGCCTGCACCTCGCCCGGCTCGCGCAACACGCCGATCCTGCTCTCGCTCGTGCGCGAGCCGCGGATTCGCTGTTGGTCACACCTCGACGAGCGCTGCGCGGGCTTCTTCGCGCTCGGGGCGGCGAAGGCGAGCGGTCGCCCGGTGGCGGTCACCTGCACGTCGGGGACGGCCGCCGCCAACCTCGTTCCGGCGGTGGTCGAGGCCTACTGGGCGAGGGTTCCGCTGATCGTGCTCACCGCCGACCGGCCCGCCGAGCTGCGAGACCTCGGCGCCGGCCAGGCGATCGACCAGCTCAAGCTCTACGGCGACGCCGTCAAGTGGTTCTCCGAGGTCGAGCTGCCTCCGGCGGCCGATGAGAGCTCGATGCGACGGATCCGCCAGCTCGCCTGCCGGGCGTATTGGACGGCCGCGGGGAGCCGGCCCGGCCCCGTGCATCTCAACCTTCCGCTACGCGAGCCGCTGATCCTCGACGAGCCGCTCGGGCCGGAGCTCGTCCCAGGGCGCGCGGACGGACGGCCGTGGGTCGCGCGGACCCCCTCGGGTCCGAGCCTGTCGCACGATCGCCGCCTCCCCGCCAGAGGGGTCGTCGTCGCCGGCCGCGACGAGAGCCGGCTGGGCGCCGAGACCGCTGCCGTGGCAGCGCGCCTGCGCTATCCGCTGCTCGCCGATCCGCTGTCGGGCGCCCGCCACGGTGAGACGGCGATCGCCACCTATGACCTGCTGCTGCGCGATCCCGACGCTTCATGGCGGCCGGATGTCGTGGTCCGCATCGGCGACCTCCCGACGTCCAAGCCGCTGCGCGCCTGGCTGGCCTCGCTGGGCGACGACGTGCCGCAGCTGGCCCTGGACCGCGAGAACGCCTGGCAGGACCCGAATGCGGTCGTCTCGGAGATCGACGCCGGCGACCCCCCGGCCGCCCTGGGCGGGCTCTCGGCCGCCTCTGATCCGGGCTGGCTGGACGCATGGCTGGCGGCCGACGACGCGGCGGGCGACGCGCTGGCCGCTGCGCTCGGCGACGAGCTGTCAGAGCCGCTGGTGTCGGCGCGGCTGGCGCAATGGCTTCCCGTCGAGGCAACCCTGTTCGTCGCCGCTTCGATGCCGATCCGCGACGTGGAGCTGTACCTCGCCGCGCGCCGTCCCCTCCCCCATGTGCTCTCCAACCGCGGCGCCAACGGGATCGACGGGACGGTCTCGACAGCGTTCGGCGTGGCCGCCGCGCAGGCCGAGCCGGTGGTGCTGCTGATCGGCGACGTGGCCCTGGCCCACGACATCGGCGGCCTGCTGGCCGCACGCCGCCTGGGGCTAGAGCTGACGATCGTGCTGCTCAACAACGACGGCGGCGGGATCTTCCACTTCCTGGCGGTGAGCGGTGAGTCCGACGCGTTCGAGGAGCACGTGGCCACCCCCCACGGCCTGGACTTCGAACGGGTGGCGGCGCTGTACGACTTCGCCTACGAGCGGTCCGGCAGCCCCGACGAGCTGCGAGCCGCGCTGGCGCCCCGAGGCGGCTGCCGGCTGATCGAGGTGCGTACCGACCGCGCGGAGAACCTCGCCCTGCACCGCCGCGCCGCCGAGGAGGGGCGGGAGGCGGTGGCAGCCCTCAGCCGGCGAGCGCCGGCAGCATCACGCCGAGCTTGATCTCGGACTCGGCCAGCTCGGCAGCCGGGTCCGAATCGCGCACGATCCCGCAGCCAACATAGCAACGGGCCAACCGGTCGCGCAGCAGCGCGCAGCGCAGCGCCACGCAGAACTCACCGTCACCGCTGGCGTCCGTCCAGCCCAGGGTGCCCGCGTACCAGCCGCGGTCAAAGCCCTCCAGGGCGGGGATCGCGCGGGCGGCCGAGGCCGGCTCGGCGCCCACGGCCGGCGTGGGGTGCAGCCGGCCGGCCAGCGCGACGGCGTCGATCGGCTCCGCCAGCTGGGCGCGGATCGGCATCGCCAGGTGCTGGATGTTGGCCACCCGGACCAGCACCGGCTCGGGCGCGGCGGTCACCCACACGGCGTGCGGGCGCAGCCCGCGGGAGATCCGGCGGGCGACGATGGCGTTCTCGTGGCGATCCTTGTCGGACCGCAGCAGCTGCTCGCCGAGGTGGTCGTCGACGGCGGGATCGGCGCTGCGCCGGGTCGAGCCCGCGAGCGCCACCGTGCTGGCGCGCTGGCCCTGGCGGCGGATCAGCAGCTCCGGGGTGGCGCCGATGAAGGTCGCGTCGCCCCGTCCGACGGCGTAGACGAACGAGGTGTCAAACGCCTCGCGCAGCAGGCCCAGCACGGCCCCGGGGTCGTGCGGCCGGGGAGCGTGCACGTCGACCTCGCGGGCCAGCACGACCTTCTCCAGCTCGCCGGCGCGGATTCGCTCCGTGGCGCGCGCCACCGCCTCCTCGAAGTGGGCGGGCGCCATCGGGCTCACCACCTCGTAGGTGCCCGTGGGAGCGGGATCGAACAGCGGCAGCGCCGGCTCGCGCAGCTCGGCCAGGCGCCGCTGCACGCGCGCCACGGCCCCGGCCTCGGTGTCGTCAGGGGCGATGTCGAGGTTGACCGTCAGCCACGTCGATCGGCCGCGCCGCGCCAGCGAGACCTCGGGGACGACCAGCGAAGCCGGCGCAAAGCCGCTCCAGATCGGCGCAGCACCACCGTCGGGGGCGAACGCGAAGCCTCCCAGCGCCACCAGCCCGGCGGCAGGGGCCCCCGAGGCCTCGTCGGCGAGCGCGTCGGCCGCCACCGAGCGCCAGCGGCCGGCGAGCGACTCGAAGCGGCCCGGGCCCGAGGCCTCGAGCGTCCGCACCGCCCCGAGCGCCGCCACCGCGATCGCGTCGCGGTCGGGCTGCTCCAGGCAGAGCCACGGCTCGCCGACACGGCGAGAGGCGACCACGATCGCGCTCGGGTCGTGCTCACCGCTGAGCTCGGCGGTGACGCTCACCAGCACGGTCCCGCCGGCAGCACGCGCCCGGCGCAGGCCCTCGCCCACCCGGCGCTCGAGGCGGGCCGCAGCGCGCGCGGGCAGCCACGCCGATGCCTCCGTACGCCGGTCCGAAGCGTGGGCCTTCACGAGGCGACGATCGCCACGTAGTACAGCGACCCTCCCTGGCCCTCCTCGCCGCGGGGCACGATCGGGCCGGAGAACTCCAAGCGGCCCGAGCTCCACAGACGCGCGTTGACCTCCGCCTGGTGCGCATCGGGCTTCTCGTCGCCGACGAGCTCGCTCATCATCCAAGAGCCTACCTGCGCGCCTAAGACCTCATGCCGTCGGCATCGCCAGCCCGGCACCGGTCGAGGCGACGACCCGCTCGATCGCGCGGTCGATCGAGTCGTGGACGAGGCGCTGGAGCCAGAACTCCCTGAACATGTGATCCCGGCTGGGCGTCTGCTCGAGCGTCAGGTTCGGCCAGTGGCCGAGCTTTCGCATCAGTCCCTGACGCACGAACTGCTCCAGCAGAGCCTCCTGCTGGCCGAGCACCATCAGCGTCTCGACGTCGTTCTCGCGCAGCCGCTCGAACGCGGCGACCGCTCGTTTGCCCTCCTCGCGCTCCAGCGACCTGCGCATCAGCCGCCATGCGCGGTCGGGGCGCACGTACTTCATCGCGCCCTGGACGAACTGGCGGTCGAACTTGCGCGTTCGCAGAACGGGCATGCCGCTCGCGATCTGGTTTCGGCGTGCGCGCTCGTAGTCCAGCGCCTCGCTGTAGCAGAAGGCGAACATGTTGATCAGCAACAGGCCGCGGACGCGCGGATCCATCAGCGCGGTCTGCACGGCAATGCTGGCCCCCGAGCACAGCCCGCCGAGGATGAACTGGTCCGCGATGCCCATGTCCGACAGCTGATCCATGACGGCGCGCGTGTCGTCGGCACGCCAGGACGCGTGGAAGCTGGTGTCGGTCAGCAGCTCTGGATCGTCCCCGTCGGCCTCGCCGATCCCCGCGAGGTCAAGCCGCACTGTGGCCACGCCCCGGGCAGCCCAACGTCTCGCGATCTCCACCCAGGCCCGGTTGGGCCCGGCGTGATAGAGCGCCCCCGCGCCGACCAGCACGATGGCCAACGGCGACGGGCTGCCGGACAGGTCCTGGGTGACGATCCCGAACCCGTCGTCCCGCAGCCCCTGGAGCCGCAGCGGTCGTTCGATCAGCTGCGCGCCGTCCAGCGTGAGCCTGTTGCGCTCGCTCGCGGGCGGCATGCTCGGCGATCTGGACACGATCTCGTCCACGGCGGGCGCCGCCGCCAGCCACGCCGCCACCCTCGCGGCCGTGGCGGAGGGCATCAACGACTGCTGGGGATTGGCCATCAGCTCGTCGTAGTCGTCGCCCTGCGCGACCTCGATCTCCATTCCGAGCTGTTCCACGTGCTCGCGCATCGCGCGGTCGACGGGCAGCGAGGAGCGGCCGATCAGCATCACGCGACGGCCCGTCAAGCGTGGGGGCGCGTTCTCGGTGAGCCGCAGGGCGGTGAGCTGCGCCCGCGTCTCGCCCGACATCCGAAAGCCGATCAGGTTGAGGTCGTCGCTCTCGTCGACGTCGTTGTGCGCGTCCTCGGGAAATTGCTGGCCCACGATCGCCGACTGGCTCTGCAGCTCGCGCACCAGGGTCCTCCCCTTCGCAGGGACGGCCCACAGCACCAGGTCGTCGATCGCCGCCCCATCGCAGGCGGCAAGCCAGGCAAGCGCTCCGCCCAGCCCGATGCCGATCGCCACGACACGACCGGCCGAGGTGCGCTCCTTCAGCCAGCCGGCGGTGCCCTCCACCGCCGCCGTCCAGCGGGTGAGCTGGTCAGGGTCTGTCGGGTCGCCCGCGCTGTCCCCCGACGCGGGCAGGATCAGCCGGGTGGTCGGGTAGCCGGCCGCGGCCAGGCTGATCGCCCAGGCTCTCAGCGATCGGTAGGCGCACTGCTCCTGCCAACCGAAGGACGGGCACAGCAGGATCGCGGTCTGCTGGTGCGTCGTCTCGTCAGGCTCGTGCAGGAAGGCGAGAACCGAGGTGCCGAACGACAGGTACACAGGCTCACCACGTGTCAATGTCATCGCTACGTCCTCATTTCAATGGCAACCCGTCCGTCCAGGTTGAGGGCCCGGAGTGACCCACCGGTCGGCTCCGCGTCCTGATGACAGCGTCGCAGCGCCAGCGCGCGAGGCCTGCCCGGCTCCACGAAGAACGCATCGTCTTGCACGAGATGGTCGGCGATGACAGCACGTACGCCGTAGAGAAAGTGTTCACTGGTCACAGTCAGACGCGACTCCCCGTCCACCGTTCGGACGCTTGCCGACACGCCGCACCCCTCCGGTGAGCGGAGCGTGAGCGGACGTCCGCTCACGAACCGACACGACTGGGACAGCACCTCGGCGACTCCCGAGCCATCGTCCGGATCCTCCAGGCTGAGCACGATCACGTCCTGAGCCGGTGGCCCGAACCGATAGGCCCACGAGACGTCGACGAATCTACCAAGCACGGCCTCGACATTGAGGTGGCGGGTTTCGAACGCCGGCACCTCGAGCGCCACGGTCTCCTCCTCCACCAGCGTCTCGAAATGCCGGTAGAGAGAGATCCGCAGCTTCGCCCGCAGGTCGTGGGGGCGGTCGGTGGCGATGTGCGCGACCACCCCGCCCAGCCCCTCGTCGGTGCTCCACACGGCTATCGGCGCCAGCGCCCGCCGGAGGTGGTGAAAGGCGACCTTGGGCTGTCCGCGGTGATCGAGCACCCCCCAGCCGCCTTCGCGCTCAGACGGGGGCGATCCGACCAGTTCCCAGCCGTCACAGATCAGATGCAGATGCTCTCCGAGCATCGGCGGCTCAGCTGCGCTTACGACCGGCCGGCCACGGCCCGGAGGCAATGCCGATCGTCGATCATGCCGCCCGCTGGAGAAGTCCGGCCATCGCCCGCTCCCAGGCATCGGCCATAGCCGCAACGCGGGGCTCGAGCTCGAAGGGCCGGCGCCGCGCGAGGCGGAACGAGAGTGCCTTGCAGCCCTCGACGATCTCCTCCATCGCCGCCGGAGTAGGGCGGCAACACGGCCGGATCGTCCTCTCCGATGCGAAAGACGCCGCGGTAGTCCGCACCTTGCAGCCGGTAGCGGCCCTGGCCGTGGAAGTACGTGAGCTTGTCGGCCGAGGGGTCGATCTCGTCGGCGGCCACCGACGTCTTGACGTGGGCAAGGCGGTAGCTGGTGGACGCCGTATCGGGCAGGAAGAAGCTGTCGAGCTCCACGATCATCGTGCGCCCGTGCTGCAGTTGCTGGGCTATCTGCTGCGGCAGCGGTCGGTAGGGCTGCATCTCGTGGATGTCGACCCCGAGCAGCAGCTCGAGGTCCTCGGGAGGCGGCTTGAAGAACGTCCACTGATCGCCCTCGAAGTCCATCCGGACGAGATGGGCGAACAGCGCCAGCGGCTCGTAGCCGCGAGCGTGCAGGAGCTCGATGAGCACGTCGCCGTAGCAGTTGGTCTCCAGGTAGGACCGGGCTCCCCGGTGCAGCTCGTGGGGCTCATAGGCATCCGGCTCCTCGGGTGCCGGATCGACGTCGGCATTGGAGCTAACGAGCCGCATCGCGCCACAGCTCGGCCCGCACCGGATCGGGCCAGGCGGCGGGATCGAGCCCGTGCCGGCGCAGCAGCGCCAGGACGATGCGCTCGTGCCCGAAGCCCAGGCACGCGGTGTGCGCGGTCTCCCCGCTGGCCAGCGTCAGTCCGTAGGTGCCGGCGAAATGCTCGCGATGGTGGTTGAACGACGCGCACGCCGTCGGCTCGGGCCCGGCGATCGGGACCAGCAGCTCGAGCTTGAGCCGCTCGCCGCGCTGATTGGCCGCCAGCATCCTTCCGCGCCGGCCGAAGAACGGATCGTTGGCGGTGTCCAGCCGCGCGTCCAGCCCGAACCGGGTCAGCAGGTCCAGGCCACGCTGCGCCCATTCGTCGCGCCACTCCAGGACGCGCTCGGGCTCGGCGATCCGCACGAGCTCGTGCTGATGGAAGATCTGACGTCGCGACGGGTCGTGCGACGGCTCGTGCCGGAACACCCAGGCACCTCCGGCATCGACGAACACCCCGCCCGGAGGCAGGGGCCCACGCGCGGCGATCGCCGGATACACCGGGTAGCAGGCCGCCGGCATCAGCGTCAGCTCCGTCATCTCCTGGAACTCGCCCCAGTCCTCGTGGCGAGCCGCCCGCTCGCTCTGCACGCGAGCCTGCTGCTCGTCGCCGTCGAACGAGTAGACGCTGCCCGCCAGATGGGGAAACGACGACAGGTAGCCGCTGTTCTCCAGCTGGCGGCGCGGCAGCACCGGCGGGAAGCGCAGGCGTTCGGCTCCGAGCGCTGCGGCCTCCGCGCTGAGCCGCTCGTCCAGCCGGCCGCGGACGTCCTCGAACACGGCGCCGTGACCGTATACACCGGGCACCCCGCTGGGCAGCAGGAGGCCGTGCTCTATCAGCTCGCAGAGAAACTGCGCCTGCTGTTCGTCGGCCTGCGGGGCGTGCGCTGTCATGGGTCAGACCTCCTTGGCGAGCATCAACAGGCCGGCATCGACGGCGTGGATGCGCTCGTTGGCGACCATCAGGCGCGCCGACAGCGCGTCGCGCAGGTGACGCCCGACGCCGTACGGCGAGTCGTTCTTGTAGGCAGCGATCCCGATCACCTCCAGCACTCCGGCGCAGATCCGGGGCGCCTGCTCCGAGGCGGCGAGCTTGAGGTTGTTGTACCTCAGCACCGATCCCATGGTGGCCAGACCCTCGCGGCCCGGCTGCTCACCGGCCCGCTCGAAGTCCTCTCGGGCGGAGCGAACCTCGGCGCGCAACATGAACAGCTCGCTCATCACCCGCGACAGGCTCGCAGCGGCCGGCACCGGCTGGCTGGGTAGCCGTCGAGCCGCGGCCCGCACGAACCCCCGGGCCCGCTCGAACGCGTCGGTGGCGATCCCCAGCCACACGTGTGCCCACAGGATGTGTGAGATCGGGACGTGAGATTCGTTCATCACCGACGAGAACGGCGCGGCGAGCACCTGCTGGGGATCGAACTCCGCCCTGACGCTGAAGCCGGGCGAGCAGGTGCCGCGCATGCCGATCGTGTCCCAGGTACCCGTCTGCTCCAGGCGGGTCTCCCACCCGTGGCTCAGGACCAGCACCTGGTCTGACTCGGCGGCCAGCTCGGAGCGGCGCACGGTGGTGAAGTAGTCGTCGGCATGGGCGCCGTAGCTGACCGTCGGCGCCTGCTTCTCGAAGCACAGCCGGCCGCCCTCGGTCGGCCGCACAGGCGCGATCGACCGGCCCATGTCGCCTCCGGTCCCGATCTCGGAAGTGATCGACGCGATCAGCCTCTGGTCGGCCGACAGCTCGCGCAGATAGTCCTCGAACCAATCGCCGCTCAGGTGGCGCACGATCGTGGCCACCTGTATCTGATGCATCGCGAAGACCATCGCGGCCGCCGAGCAGCGCCGGCCGAGCTCCAGGCAGGCCTGGGCGATCGTGCCGAAAGACAGGCCGCCACCGCCGTATTCGGTCGGCACGAACGCCGACAGCGCTCCCACGTCCCGCAGCGAGGCGATCGCCTCCTCCGGAAAGCGCGCTTCACGATCGACTTCGTCGACGTAGCGCTTGGCTACGTCATCGGCCAGCTTGCGTACCGAGGCGAGGAACTCTTGGTCGCGGTCGACCGCAACCGTCATGCCGCCTCGACGCGGAGCTCACACATCGCCGAGACGATCGCCGCGATCGTCTCGAAGACACTGCGCTTGAGCATCTGGTCAGGAAACTCCGTGTCGAAGCGATCCTCCAGAGCGAGCATCACGTTCACGCTGCCGTGCGAGCTCATCCCCGCCTGGAACAGATCTGCGTGGGAGCTCAGGGTGTCGACGTCCACGCGCAGACGCGCATGGTCACGCAGTACCTCTCGAACTCCCGCTTCGGTTACCACATCCATCGGCGTGCCTCCATCAGAGCTCTGGCGCCATACACGAATGGTATTCGGCATTTCAGCAACGATCCTTTACGGACCGCCTTCCGACTCGTCAGCCGGCCCTCGCCGAGCGCAGAGCTCCCGCCCGCTGCCGACGCCGGCCGTCATCGCCTGGCGCGGCGGGGACGTAAATGAGGAGGTGATCACGCTCGCCTCCGCGGGCCACGTCGGCATCCTCACCTCTCCGGTGGGCGCCGAGGCCCCACCCACGACCCTGGTGCTGCTCAATCCCGGATCCAAGACCCACGTCGGCCCCGGACGAGCGTGGGTTGAGCTGGCGCGCGATCTGGCCCTGCAGGGGCGGCGAACGCGTGCGCCTCGGCGCGAATCTCCCCCGCAGACGGAGTCATCGCGCTCAATCCGCAGCTCTACTGGAAGCAGGGCGACCCGGTGGAGATCGACTGGGAGCTGATTCGAGCGCGGCGTGCCGGCGAGATCGCACGGATCCAGCGGGGTCAGCGCCTCCGGCTATGGAGCGTCCTGGACTCTCGGGGCAGCCGACCGCCCGCGGCTAGATGGCTCAACGAGCTGGCGAGCACGAGCGCCTCAGTGCACCCGATCTTCGCCGAGGGCGACGACGGCCTTCAGTTTCTCAACGAGCGCCTGAGCCGGAGGATCGACCGCCTCACCCGGCGAGGTCGGATCTCGCTGCGCGAGCTGCCCGACATCGATCACCCGATGCAACTCGCGTGGCTGCGTCCCCGGGTCGCGGAGGCGCTGAGCGACGCGCTGGCCGAGATCGACGTCCGGTCGCGGGCGAGCCGCTAGGTCTCGCCCCGCCCGCGCGAGATGGCGATCTCGCCGGTGCGCGCCATCTCGACCAGGCCGAAGGGCCTCACCAGCCCCTCGAACGCGTTGACCTTGTCGTTGGTGCCCGTCACCTCGACGACCACCGATCGCTTGCTCACGTCGACGACCTTCGCGCGGAAGATCTCGCAGATCTGCATCACCTCGGCGCGTGCCGACCCATCGGCGCTGATCTTGAACAGGGCGAGCTCGCGCGCGAGGGTCTGCTTCGGCTGCAGGTCGCGGATCTTGAGCACGTTGACGAGCTTGTGCAGCTGCTTGGTCACCTGATCGATGGGATGCACCGCGCCGTCGAGCGTCAGCGTGATTCGAGACACCGCGTCGTCGTCCGTCGGCCCCACGGCCAGCGTGTCGATGTTGAAGCCGCGTCGCGCGAACAGACCGGTGATGCGCGTGAGCACGCCAGGCTTGTTCTCCACCAGGATGGAGAGGATGTGCTTGCGACCGGTCCGTAGTCCGACCGCAGCGTCCAGTTCGTCGAGGGAGAGAACCTCGTTGGTCGCGGGCTCTCCCATGGCTAGCCGACCATGTCCCGCGCCGGCTGGCCGGCGGGGATCATCGGGTATGTGTTCTCCTCCCGCGTGACCCGCACGTCGACAAGCACGGGTCCCTCGGTGGCGATCGCCTCCTGCATGTCGCTGACCAGGGTGTGCTTGTCGCGCAGGCGGATGCCCGTCGCTCCGTAGGCCTCGGCCACCTTGACGAAGTCCGGCCACTGGCCCATGTCCACCTGGCTGTAGCGCTTGTCCCAGAAGAGCTCCTGCCACTGGCGGACCATGCCCAGGTAGCCGTTGTTCATGATGAACACCTTGATCGCGATCCCGTCCTGCGAGCAGGTGGCGAGCTCCTGCATGTTCATCTGCACCGAGCCGTCGCCGGCGATGCACACCACGGTCTCATCGGGGCAGCCGACCTTGGCTCCCATCGCCGCGGGCAGGCCGAATCCCATCGTCCCCAGGCCGCCCGAGTTGATCCATCGGCGGGGCTTGGCGAAGTCGAAGTACTGCGCGGCCCACATCTGGTGCTGACCGACGTCGCTGGTCACGATCGCGTCTCCGGCGGTCGCCTCGTAGAGCGCCTTGATCATGTACTGCGGCTTGATCTCGGAGTCCTCGGAGTCGCGGTAGGCGAGCGGATGGCGTTCCTGCCAGACCCGGATGCGCGACCACCACTCGTCCAGCCGCGCGGCGTCGGCCGCCAGCGCCCGGTACTCGGCCGTCAGGCGGGGCAGGATGTTGCGGGCATCGCCGACGATCGGGATGTGCGCCGGCACGTTCTTCGAGATCTCGGCCGGATCGACGTCGATGTGGACGAACTTGGCGTGCGGAGCGAACTCCGACAGCTTGCCGGTGATGCGATCGTCGAAGCGCGCCCCGATCGCCACGATCAGGTCGGCCTCGTCCATCGCGTAGTTGGCAGTACGCGTGCCGTGCATCCCCAGCATCCCCAGCCACTGCGGATGAGGAGCGGGGAAGGCCCCCAGCCCCATCACCGTGCAGGTGACCGGAAGCGCGTCCACCGTCGCCAGCTCGGTCAGCTCCGCCGAGGCGTTGGCGCTGACGACGCCGCCGCCGGCGTAAATGACCGGCCGCCGCGAGTTCGCCAGCGCCTTCGCGGCCAGCCGGATCTGCTTCTGGTTGCCGTCGGTGGTCGGCTGATACCCGGGCAGATGGACGTCGGTCACCGGCTCGTAGGGGATGTCGACCTTGCTCAGGTCCTGTGGGATGTCGACCACCACCGGACCGGGTCGACCGCTGCGCGCGATGTAGAACGCCTCGTGCAGCGACCGCGGGATCTCGAGCGGATGGCGGATCATGATGCTGTGCTTGACGATCGGCATGGTGATACCGATCGTGTCGGCCTCCTGGAACCCGTCGGTGCCCAGTAGGTCGGTGCGCACCTGGCCGGTGATGAACACCACCGGCACCGAGTCCATCATCGCGTCGCAGATCGGAGTCACCAGGTTGGTCGCGCCCGGCCCGCTCGTGCCCAGCGACACGCCCACCTTGCCGGTGGCCTTCGCGTAGCCCTCTGCTGCGTGGCCTCCGCCCGCCTCGTGGCGGACGAGTATGTGACGGATCCCGGCGTCGTAGAACGCGTCGTAGGTGGGAAGGTTCGCCCCCCCGGGGAGGCCGAACACGACATCGACACCTTCGGCCTTGAGGCATTCCATGAGAGCGTCGACTGCACGCATGCGGGTCCCTCCTTTCGGGCGCTTCTTCGCCGTGATCCGCACTGGAGGCGCGGGCCGCCGAGTGTAGACCGTGTCCATCGGCCGACGCGGCGAAATAGCGGCCCGGCTCGCCGCCGTCACCACTGGCCGGCGATCGACCGCCGGGCACTTCCCCATTAACTACCGAAGCAGGCGATAACCTCTAAGAGCGCCATGGCTTCCCCGGCCGATCCTAAGCGCCTGCTGGCGTTTGAACATGTTCAGGCCTCCTCCGAGACCTCGCTGCTGCGCGTGGAAGTGGACGTGACTCAAAATGGCGGCGGCGAGCCGCCCGCGGGGATCCTGATCGTCGACGACGGCACCGTCTCGCATCGGTTCAGGCCGCTGCCCGCACCGCCCGTCCCCAGCGCGTCGATCCGCATGGCGTTTGCGGTTCCGCTGGAGCTTCTCGGGCGACAGCAGGGCATGCGCCTCGAGCTCACGCACGAGCTCCTGGAGCTGCCAACGCCGACGCCGGCCACCGGGCGTCCCGCGGATGCCTGGACGCCCGCCCCGCCCCCGCCCGAGGGACCCGACCGCCGCCTGGCCGGCTACGAGCTGCTCGCACGCCAGTCCGAGCAGCTGCAAGTACTGGAGGCGGAAGTGAAGCGCGCGCAACAGCAACTGGAGACCGAGGGGAAGGCCCGCGTCGCCGCGGAGAGCGCCGCCGTCCAGAGGCTGCGCGCCGAGCTGCAGCAGGCCCACGGAGTCGCCGAAGCCGACGTCCGCCGATTGGAGGACCGCTGCGCAGAGCTCGAGCTCCACCTCGCGGAGGCGATTCGTGAGCTGGAGGCGGTGTCGAGCTCGGACCGAGACACGCCGGCTCCCGCCGGCGAAGCCGTCCCCGGGGCCGATAGGCTCGTGGGATAGCGCTCAGGCTCGGTAAATCGACCGGCGGCCGGCGCGCCCACAGCGGCAAAGTTGGCCCACGGGAGGGTTCACCGGACCGACAATGGGTGTTTTATACGGAACGGAAACATCTCGGAGGCGACGAGACCGTTACTACCTATGCAGCGTCCCTCGAAAGCAAACCCGGAGCATCAAGATTCGCTGCGTCCGAACGCTCCCGGCTACACTGCCGGCCAGGGAAAGCAAGGGGGTTTGACGGCTATCACAGCCGAAGCAGGGGCCGGGACACATAGACGGGAATCTCCGTCGCAGACCGTGGGCGAGCCCACGCACGAAGGTCTGGGCGCCGAGGACGCCAGAGCTCAATTGTTCGGAATCGGATCAGAGGCCAAAGTCGCGACTTCCCAGCGGGCGCCACGCGTGAGCTCACTGCTCGAGCGCCCACCCGCGAGGAAGCTCGCGCGGACCTTCGAGGCCCGCACCTGGCAGCGGTTACGGCTGGCGGTGGACATCGTCGTGCTGTACGTCGCGTGCGGAGCTGCCGTGCTGGGCGACCACCAAATCGGCGGCAGCAGCGCGAGCAAGTGGCTGGGCCTGACCTTCCCGCTGGTCGTGCTGGCGATGATCCACGCCCGTCCGGGCCCCGATGCGCGGATCAACGGCTCGATGCTGGACCTCGCCGCGCATGTCCTCGGGGTGGTCTCGCTGGCCACCATGCTGATGATCGCCGTGACCTCCATCTTCGGCGAGCACCCCGTGGGGCTTTCGGTTCGGCTGTGGCTGTTCGCCGCCGTCTACCTGGGCCTGTCGCGCTCGATCATGCTCTGGGTCCGCCGAGCCGCCATGAGCGAGGGCGAGTATGCAATCCGCACGTTGGTCGTCGGCGCCGGCGCGGTGGGCACACGCCTGGTCAACCGCCTGGCCGAGGATCCCTCCTATGGCCTGCGCCCCGTCGGCTTTCTGGATTCAGACCCTCTTCCGCTGCCCGAGCCGATTGCCGGCGGACCCCCGACGGTCCCCGTGCTCGGCGGCCTGCAGGATCTCGCCCGCGCGGTCGCGGAGACGGGGGCGCGGCGCGTGATCCTCGCTTTCTCATCCGAGCCCGATGCCGTGCTGGTGGCCAAGGTCCGCGAGTGCCAGCAGCTGGGCATCGACGTGTCGCTCGTTCCGCGGCTGTTCGAATCGATCAACGAACGGGCGACGCTGGACCACGTGGGCGGACTTCCGCTGATCACCCTGCGCGCGGTGGATCCTCGCGGCTGGCAGTTCGCCGTCAAGCACGCGCTCGATCGCACGCTGGCGGCGCTGGCGCTGGCGCTGCTCAGTCCATTCCTGCTGGCGATCGCGATCGGAGTACGGGTGTCCTCGCCCGGGCCGATCCTGTTCCGCCAGCAGAGAGTGGGGCGCGATGGGACGACGTTCACGATGCTGAAGTTCCGCAGCATGCGGGGAAGCCCCGCATCCGCTGGGGAGGCCGACGCCTCGTGGGCCGCTTCGATCCTGGTGGGCTCCCCGGAGCCCTCGGACCTCGATCCCACCCAGCCTCCTCCGGAGGACCGCACCACGACCGTCGGCCGGCTGCTGCGGGCCTGGTCGCTGGACGAGCTTCCCCAGCTGATCAACGTCCTGCGGGGAGACATGTCGCTCGTCGGCCCGCGCCCCGAGCGCGTGGCCTACGTGCGCGACTTTGAGCAGCTCGTCGAGCGCTACATGGACCGCCACCGGGTCAAGTCGGGCGTCACCGGCTGGGCCCAGGTCAACGGCCTGCGCGGCGAGACGTCGATCGCCGACCGGATCGAGTGGGACAACTATTACATCCAGAACTGGTCGCTGAGCCTCGATCTCCGGATCCTCGCCCTCACGCTGGTCGAGGTGTTCCGCTCGCCCGACCGCAGATCTCGCCGCTGAGATCCCTGGCTCGCGCCGGGGCCCGGGCGGGCCCTGACCGGCCACCGCAGCCGTCAGGCTGAGGTTGCCACGGGCGGGCGGCTGAACATCCTGCGCACCGCGACGACGCTCTGCGCCAGCAGGTCGGGAGCCAGGATCTTCACGCTGGCCGTATAGGTCAGCGCGCCCGCGAGCACGGAGAGCACGAGAGCGACGATCGGCCGCTGGGCGGGATGCAGGAGCTGACCCACGCCCCACGTCACCAGCCACGTCGGAGCGGACGCGAGCACGGCCGGGCTGATCGCCCGCCACTGCGCGGCGAAGCTGAGCGAGACATACCGGCGCACGACGATCGAGGTCAGCATCGCGGACAGGAGCGTGTCCCCGAGCGGCACCAGGGCCACCGCTGTGAGTCCGCCGATGAGCACCGCCAGCACGCACCCGGCGATCAGTGGCACCAGGATGATCAGCGACAACCACCCGACCAGGCCGGCGCGATTGACCGAGTTCAGCAGCCAACCCAGGGTCTGATCGATCTGGCGTGCGCCGGCCCACAGACCCATGATCATGAGCGGGCCGATCATCGGCAGCCATCGGTCGCCGAACACCGCGCGCGTGAACGGCTCCGCCGACGCGCTCATGATGATCCCGACCGGGCACGACACCAGCGCCACCATCCTCAACACGCGCAGAAACTGCGGGCCCACGTCGCGACCGTCATACGTGTCCTGGGCGAAGCTCGGGAACGTGACCTTGGCCACCGGATGGGCGACCGTCCAGTAGACGAGGTCGCCGAACCGGTTGGCCATCGAGTAGTAGCCCAGTCGTCGCTCCCCGAACGCGAGGCCCACGGCCACGGTGTCGACGTTCTGGCGGATGTACATCGCCATGCCCTGTCCCAAGAACCCCCGGCCGCTGCCGAACGCGCTCCGCGCCACTTGACGGTCGAACCTCGGCCGGACCCGGTATGGGGCGCTGGCGGCGAGCATCACGCCGAGGGCGGCGAAGCCGACGATCTGCCCGATCACCAGCGACCAGACGCCCGCCCCCAGCGCGGCCATCGGGATCGACACGGCCGCCGTGACCAGCGCCTGTCCGACCATCGCGTAGAAGCGCCGGCGGAACATGAGCTCACGCTGGAGCAGCGCCTCCCAGAAGCCCGCGATGCTGCCCAGCGGCAGCAGGGTTGCGATCGCTGCCAGCACGCCGGTGATGCGAGGGTTACCGAAGATCGTCGCCGCCAGCGGCGCGAAGGCCACGGCGATCAGCGCCGCTCCCAACCCGGTGAGGACCATCAGCGTCAACACCGTGCCGAGCGCTCGCTGATCGAAGTCCTGGCGCAGGACCACCGCCCCGGAGAAGCCCATGTCGGCAATCCAGTTGAGGAAGTTGGTCGCGATCGTCGCGAGCGCGAGCAACCCGAAGTCGGCCGGCACGATCAGGTGCGCGAGGACCAGCGTGGTGAGGATCGAGACCAGCTTGCTGCCGGCGTAGGACATCAGTGTCCACGGGACGCCGCGGAGGGCTTTGTCTTGCATCAGGGGAGCACGATCTACCTGGAGTGGCTGATGGTAGTTAGTACCTGCGCGCTGAACGTCGGCTTGATGCTCTGCAGCGCTTTGACGCGCGATCCACTGCCGGCCTTGCCGACTCGCGGTTCGCCGGGCCCGCTACGAGCTCACGGCCGCAGGAAAGCGGCCACCCTGCCGACCTCGCGCTGCATCGTGTGGGCAGCGGCCTTGGCGAATCCGGCTTCCACCAGCTTAAGGCGAAGCTCGGGATCGTGGGCGATCCGGTTGACCGCCTTCACGGCAGCGTCCGCGTCGCCCGGTCCGATCAACACCGACGCCCCGCCGGCCTCCCTTTCCACACCGCCGACCGCGGTGGCGACGACGGGTATGCCGGACGCGAACGCCTCGACCAGGACCTGAGGGAAACCCTCCGTCCATGACACGTGCAGCAGCGCCTGGCTGCTGCGATAGAGCTCCAGCAGTCCTTGTCGGAGCCCTACGTGACCACGCAGCTGGGCGTGCTCGGCGACGCCCAACTGCGCCAGACGCTCCGCGAGCGCCCTCTCGAGTGGGCCGTCGCCGCAGATGATCAGCGTCCAGCGAGGGTCCCGCGCGCGCAGCCCCGCGAGCACGTCGGCCAGCAGGAGCGGATTCTTCTCCTCGTCCAGCCGGCCGACGCTGAGCAGCTGCAGCTCGCCGTCGTAGGCGCGCTCCCGGGCGCGGCGCCCGTCTGCGATGTCCTGCTCGGTGATCAAAGACACCGAGATCGTCAGCAGATGCCGGGCGTGGCCGTAGTGCTCGGCCAGTTGAGATCCGACCACGACCGTCGGCAGTCTCCGAGCCCACAGTCGCCAGCTGCGCTCCAGCAGATCGGCGGCGAGATGCATCCACAGCACCGACGGTCGCCGCTGGCGCACATAGGTCGGGAAGTCCTGTCGAACGCCGAGCGCCACCCGACGGCGGCGGAGGAGCGTCAGGATCGCGAACAGCTGAGCGGCCAGATACGGCCCGAACAGCCACACGCCGTCGGCCTGCCCAAGCGCTCTCCAGAACAGCCTGAGGGAGCGAGCCAGGGACGCCAGCGCGACCAGCGGACGCGACAGGCTCGCGTAGTGCGGAAGGGCCACGAACCCGACGTGGTCGGGGATGCGGTATCGAGCCGGCCCGCGGTCCGGGTCCAGTCGCCCGATGATGGTCACGTCCATCTCTGAGCCCAGGCCGGCCAGAAACAGCGTGAACGAGATGTCGCCGTAGAACGCGCCGTCGGCCTCTCGATACACCGAGTCCACGTAGATCAGGATCCGCACCGCCGCATCGTAATGACCGCCGCGGGCAGAGCCCGGGCGGAGCCCCACCGGTCATTCCGCCGCGCGCCGGCTGCCTCCCGGGGGCGCTGGACACTTTCTGGACGGCGTCGTGGACATCTGTCCACGCTCGGCGTCCGCGATGTGCGCGGGATGCCGCCGGGCCGATCAGTCCGCCATGAAAAGGTTCCTGATCACTCTCCTGGCCCTCGTCATCGCCCTCTCGGGCTTGGCCGGCGCCGCCGCCGCCTCCGCGCTGCGGCACCATCCCGCCACCGTCAGCTGCAAGCATCGCGCCGCGGGACACAAGAGTCGTGCTCGGAACTGTGACAGGCCTGCCAAGCGGCAGACCGCCAAGACGGCTCGCGGCCGGGCGGCCTCTGTCGGGAG
This sequence comes from Solirubrobacteraceae bacterium, assembly GCA_017882405.1. The sequence goes on from JADGPO010000046.1 coordinate 52,079, forward strand.
CCCCCGCCACCGTAAGGGTCCGGTGGCCCAGCCCAAACCCAAGCCCGCACCGTCACCGCCGGTGAAGGTCCCCACCCCCACCACGCCGACGACTCCCACGACCCCCGCCCCCACCACGCCGACGACCCCCACCCCGACCACGACCACGCCCCTGCCCCCCGTCCCGTCGGCCATCACGACCAGCGCGGTGACCTCGTACTCGGTCACGATCAAGTGGCCCCTCCTGGTGGGTGCCCAGACCACCAACATCTCGGTCAACGGCCAGCTGGTCGACTCGTTTCCCACGACCAACGACAACAGCTACACGGTCGCGCAGCTGTGGCCCGCCACGAGCTATCCGATCGCCGTCTCGCTGGAATCGGTCGGCACTCTGAACGTCGCGACCTACTCCACCACGGTGACGACGTCGTCGGGCACCGGCGCCTTTCCCCGCCTCTACAGCGACAGCGCGTTCATCAACCAGCCGGTCCCCGCCTCCCCCAGCCTGGAATCCAACTCTTCAGCGATCGCCTCCGAAGCGATCAACCACTACGGCTCCAGCGCCAACCTGGTCGACAACGCCGACTGGGGTATCCCGGTGGTGAGCGCGGATGCGCAGAGCTCGACCTATAACGTCGGCTGTCAGTACTACTGGTGCGATCAGAACTTCGGTCAGCTGCACATTCCCGCCAACGCTGCGCCCAACACGGGCAGCGATGGTC
>JADGPO010000047.1 GCA_017882405.1 Solirubrobacteraceae bacterium
CCTCGTCCGCCAGCACACCCCGGAGTGCTGGCGCTCGCGAGCAGGTGGCTGCTTCTGCTCAGATTGGGGCAGCGCCGACGAGCTCTCCAGGCGCTTCCACACTGCCTGGCGATGCGGCAGTCGGCGCTCCGGCGAGCCGTTGTTCTGTTGCTCCTCCGCATCAGGCCACCAGGCTGTCGGCGTGTCGCTCCCTCTTGGTTGCGGAGGCGCCGGTTCTCAGCTCTCGGCCACAGCCGGCGCTTGTTCGGCGGACAGGAGCACACGGCCGATCGCCCGGTCCTGGTCATTTGGCTTCAGCCGGGCCGGATGACGCGATCTTCGACGGTTGGCTCCGAGCGGGAGGGCGTGCATAGCGAGATCGGTTTTGCTCCGCGCCGGGTCAGCACGGTACCCCGGCCGAGCTCACCGGAGAGGCGGCGACGTGCCCCGGTTTCACGGTCATTAAATCTGGCGTTGCCAGGCTGGTCGGGCTTGGTAAACACGCAAACGAAGGAGCACAGATGGCCAAGCGCATGCAGCGATTGATGGTTGCAGTGGCGGCGATGGCGTCGCTGGCGCTGGGCGGCGCGGTGTTCGCGCAGGCTCAGTCCACGCACGGGAAGGCACTGCACGCGGCGACGACAGCGCATCACGCAACGGTGGGCCGGTCGGCCGGCGCTGTCGATGGCGACAACGTCCAGAGCGGCAACCAGAGCACGCCTGACCAGCCGGGCGTTGCCGCCGGCAATGAGAGCTCGGGGGCCGTGAATCCCGAGCAGTCGGGCAACGCGGCCGACTCGGCGACCAACAGCGATGGTCTCGGCGGGCATGCCGATGCCCCGGGCGCCAACGTCGATCATCAGTTCCAGGGCAACGAGTAGGCCGCCCTTCGCTGAGCCCAAGCGGCCGCGGGCGCTTTCGGCAATCCGCCGAGGCATCCGCGGCCGGGCGCTCAGGACATGTTCAGGTCGCCTTGACAGGGGTGGACCGGTGCGCGTTCTGATCGTCGAGGACAAGGTCAAGATGGCGGGCCTCCTGCGACGTGCGCTGCGCGGCGAGGGACTGGCCGCCGACGTGGCCGGGCAGGGCGAGGACGCTGTGTGGATGGCGGCCTCCACCCGCTATGACGCGGTGGTGCTGGACGTGATGCTGCACGCCGGCTGCGCGCCGACGGGCAGTGGGCGCCGGTGGACCCGGCCACCCGGAGGGTGTGGCGGGGCGAGGAACCGATCGAGCTGCCCCCGAAGTGCTTCTCGCTGCTTGAGGCGCTGATGCGCCAGCCCGGCGTCGTCCTGTTCGCGGTTCGAGCTGCTGGAGGCCCTGTGGGACTCGGGCTACGAGAACCGCTCCAACGTGGTCGACCAGCACGGTCGCCGGCTGCGGGAGCTGATCGACCGGCCGTTTCACGGGCCAGCGTGCAGATCGTCCGCGGCGGCTACCGCGTGCGTGAGGACCACGGGTGCTGAGACGGCTGCCGGTCCGCTGGCGGCTGACGCTGGCGTTCGCGACCGTGATGGCGGTGGTGCTGACGGCCACCGGTCTGTTCATCCACGCGCGTCTGGGCTCCGATAAGTACCAGGCGACCAACCGCGCGCTGCGGGCCCGCGCCGCCGACGTGGCGGCGCCGGCGCCGCAGTCGGAGACGGGGCTGCGGGACGCCACCGGGGCGGGCGCCGGCTCGCACGGGGTGCAGATCGCGCAGCTGATCGATCTCCTCCGGCCGGGTGATCGACCACACGCCCGGGTCTGGGGACGCGTCCGCTGCTGCAGCGGGGCCAGCTCCCGCAGCGCGCCACAGCGCTCGGTTCCTGGCGGACTTGCACCCCGCGGGCTACCCGCCCGTCCCCCTGCTGGCCGAGCCGGTGCCCGCCCAGGGCGAGACGCTGGTCGTGGTCGTCGGCCAGTCGCTGGAGAATCGCAATCGCGCTATCGGCGACCTGACTAACGTGCTGGCGTTGGGCGGCCCGGCCGTGCTGGTGCTCGCGTCGATCGCCGGTATGTGCTGATCGGCGCGGCGCTGGGCGCCGGTCGAGGCGATGTGACGTCGGGCGGCGGTGATCTCCGCCGCCAACCTGTCCGATCGCCTGCCCCCGGCCGGCGGCAACGACGAGCTGGGGCGCCTCGGGCGCACGCTGAACGAGATGCTGGCCCGGGTCCACGCGCCGGTGGCGCGCGAGCGGACGTTCGTCTCCGATACCAGCCACGAGCTGCGTAGCCCGATGGCGATGCTCCGGACCGAGCTGGAGCTGATCGCCCCGGAGCAGCCGGCCGGCGGCGCCCTGCGACGCGCTGTCGGCTCGGCGATCGAGGAGACCGATCGGCTCAGCCAGCTGGCCGACGCTCTGCTGCTGCTGGCCCGCGCCGAGGATCGCAGGCTGACCGTGCATCGGCGCAGCGTGCCGGGCCGTGGAGCTGCTTCACCACGCCGCGGAGTGCGCGCGGCGAGCCCCCGCGGACGTGGGCGCGCTGATCATGGTGCTAGGCGCCGCCGAGCTGGAGATCTCGGTCGACGAGGCGACGATCGGACAGGCGATCGACAACCTGGTCGCCAATGCCCGGCGCCATCTCATGCCGAGATCGAGCTGAGCGTGCGCCCCCGGGTGGCGTGCGTCGAGCTGCACGTGCTCGATGAAGGTGACGGCTTTCCGCCTCAGTTCCTGCCGCGGGCCTGGGAGCGGTTCGCGCGGGCCGACGCCGCCCGCACCGAAGCCGGCGCCGGCCTGGGCCTGGCGATCGTGCGGACGATCACCGAAGCCCATGGCGGGCAAGCCCACCTGGCCAACCGGGCCGGCGGCGGGGCGGACGTTTGGATCTGCCTGCCGCGCGGGCCCGCTGGGGGCTCAGGACCCGGTCCTGGCGACGTCCAGGACCGCGTGGGCGTAGCGGCCGACGGCGGCCGATGACGGGTGACCCGGCGGCAGCTCGACCACGAATGCGGTGGTGCCGGGGAACCGGTGGTCCTCCCAGGTGGTGGCGCTGCCCGGGTAGCGCGTCAGCTGGTGTAGCGGCAACCCGCTGAGCGCGGCGAACCGCCGCTCGATGCGCACGTCTCCGCCGGAGCCGTCGGTCAATCCCTGCGGCTGGTGAAACCAGATCGACACGCGCGGGACCACCCGCAGGATCAGGGCATGAGTCAGTGCGCTCTCCGGCTCTGAGAGCGGGCCGGGGCCGGCGTATTGCGGGTCCCCGGGGGCATATTGACGGCGCCAGCGGTAGGGGAAGTTGCGGTTGAGATCAACGCCATGGGCGTTCTGCCGCGTGCCGGCGGCGACCCCGTCGGGATTCAGGTCAGGGATGATCCAGAGTGCGGTTCCGCGCGGGGGCGGACCGGCGGCCAGTCGCCGGGCGACCGCGATGCCGGCCGTCTCGTTGCCATGAATGCATCCGACTACCAGCGCGGGGTGGCGGGCGCGCGGATCGCCGATCACGATCAGCCGGATCGGCCGATGGTCGGCCGAGTAGCCGATCGTCGTGATGTGGCGGGTCGGGTTGCCGGCGGCCCCGGGCGGGCTCGACCCCGTGGCTTGCAGCGGAGGGTGACCGAGGCGGGCAGCGGGGTGCCAAGCAGCGTGGCGGGGGCGGTGGCGAGCTCCGCCGGCGCCCTCCTCGCCCACGAGCATGGACGCCAGGACCGCCACGCCGCAGGCGGCCAGGGCGAGTGCGACCAGCCGGGCGCGCTGACGCCGCGGACCCCATCGGTGGGTCGGCCTGGAGGCGGCGATCGGCGCTCCTACTGCTCGCGCAGGAGCCGCCCGAGCGGCAAGCGCCGCAGGCGCCGGGCGGCGATGGCCACGGCCAGCGATGTGGCCAGCACCGCGGCGCCGGCCAGCTCGGCTAGGTACGTCCAGGGGATCGCGAGCTGCTCGGGGGGCGGGTCGAACACGTGCTGGAGCATGGCCACCAGCATCAGGGCCAGCAGCAGCCCCAGCCCCGCGGCGAGCACCAGCCCGACGATCAGGACCAGCGCGGCCTCGCTCCACACGAACGAGCTGATGCTGCGCAGCGTCGCCCCGACCGCGGCCATGGTGGCGAACTCGTGGCGGCGCTCGATCACCGCCAGCGCCACGAACAGCGCCATCGCCGCGGCCACCAGCCCGACCGTAAACGCCTCCTCGATCTGGCTGATCCCGCGCAGATCGATCGTGGTGATGGAGCTCACCGTCTGCTGGGCTTCCTGGTCGATGTTCTTGACGATCGTGCCGTCGGCGCGGGTGGCCTGCGCGACCGCGGCCGCGGTGCCCGCCGGGTCGGCTGACTTGGCGAACACCACACTGGGGCCGCCGGCGTGGTCGGCGGCCTGAAGGTAGGACAGATTGGCCACCATGAACGAGTCTCTCGGAGCGGACGGGAACTCCTGGACCACCCCGGCGACGTGGAACCGCACGACCCCGAAGCGGCCCGTGCGATGGTCGAGCACCCTTAGGTTGAGCAGGTCGCCGAGCTTCAGCTGGTAGTCGCCGATCGTCTCCTTGGAGACGAGGATCCCGTCGGGCGTGGCGCGCAGGCGGTCGATCGTCGCCTGTGCCCCGGCGCCGAGGAAGTAGGAGTCACGCAGTGTGGTGGCGCGCGTGATCGTGCTCGGGTTGATGCCGAAGGTGTCCTGCAGGTCCGGGCCCACGTACGCGTAGGAGTGATCGATGGCCGACACGCCCTCAACCCCGGGTACGGCCGCGATCTTCGCCGGCAGACCGCGCTGCGCGGTCACCCCCGGCGGGGCGGTGACGGTGATGTCGGCTCCGAGCGTGAGCTGAGCGTCGCCCGCCGTCTGCTGGTCATAGGTGGCGGTGAAGATCCCCAGGTTCACACCGAAGGCGAGCAGCAGCCCGACCACGATCAGCCCGCGGTTGATCGCCGCCCCACGGCGTCCGGCGCTGACCAGCAGGAACGTCCGCGTGCTCCGCGCCGGGCCGCCGGCGGCGCGGCGGGCGATCCAGGCCAGGGCACGACCCCGCAGCCGAACCAGCAGCAGCGTCGCGCCGATCCACAGCAGGGCGGGCGCGAAGAACATGTACACCGACAGCGATAGCGTCGGATTGGAGTCCGGGTTGACGACCGCCGAGAATCCCGTGCTCGCCGTCAGCCAGTAGATCAGGCCGCTGAGCCCGAGCGCGACCAGATCGAGATACAGACGCTGCCACAGGGGCTTGGCGTCGCGGCGGACGCTGCGGCGGCTGTCCGAGACGCTGGCCCGCCACACCGAGGAGGTTGCCCCCAGCCGCGCCGCGGCCGCGCCGGCGATCGCCAGCGCGACGCAGGCGACGACGATCACCGCCGCCCGCGCCGGGGTGAGGCCGACTCCGCCGGTGATCAGCAGCGAGACCGCGGCAAACGCCACCCCGGCTCCGATCACCCCCGAAATCAGACCGATCAGCGAGCTCTCGGCGAGCGCGACCACGAGCAGGTCCCGCCGGCGCGCCCCGCGGGCGCGAAGCAGCCCGAGGTCGCGGCGGTCGCGCTCGACGGTGCCCAGCGCGGCCAGATAGGCCAGTCCGAGCGCCACCAGCGCGCCGGGGACCGCCAGCATGATGTACAGCGTCTCGGCGTAGAGCGCGTCGCCGGCGGCGGTGTTGAGCTGATCGGAGAGGTTGTCGACGAACTGCACCTGGCCCGGCAGCGAGCGCTCCACCCGATGCGCCGTCTGTCCGGCGCGCGTGAGCGCCTGGCCCGGGGTGCTGCCCAACCCGTGTGGATCGAGCTGCGCCTGGACCTGCCACTGCACGCCGGTCTGCGCCCCGGGCACGGCGGACGCGCCGGACGCGCCGGCGGCGGTCGAGCCGGCCCCCGCCTGCCCGATCACCGGCAGGCTCCGCGCCAGCGTGGTCGCAAACGTCGCCAGGGGCATGATCGCGGCGTTGGCCGGCGGCTGCGCCGGAGCGGGTCCGAGCAGCGGGTTGAGCGGCTGGAACACCACGTCGGGCGCCGTGATCAGCGCCACGCCCGACACGGGGAAGCGGCGCGGCCGGGCGCCGGGGCGGGGGGTCAGGGTGACGGTGTCCCCGATCCGGGCCTGCAGGGTGGCGGCGAGCTGCTGATCGAGCACGACCGCGTCCGGGCGCAGGAACCCCTGCAGCAACCTGAACGTGTTGATGTGCGCAAGGTAGCCGTCGGGCACCGCCAGAATCGAGCCGCTGCCCGCGTTCGCGGTGCCGGCGGGCCCGGTGTGCGAGGCCGCGGCGAACGGCGCGGTCGCTGTCGGGGAGGCCTGCTGGACGCCGGCCTGCCCCGCCACGCCCGCCGCTACGCTGCGAGCGTCGGCGTAGGAAGTCACCGGGCCCTGCCAGTCCACCGGCACGCTGCGGATCGCCGAGCCGGTCATCGTCCGCAGCGAATGACCGACGAACAGCAGCATCGCGCCCAGCAGCGACACCGCCGCGGCGAGCACGATCACGCGCACGAGCGTCCGTCCGGGCGCGCGGAGCAAGCCGGCGCCGGCCAACCGCAATCCGGCCCTCAACCGAAGCGCTCCTCGCCGGTGATGCGGCCATCGGCCAGCCCCACCGCACGGTAAAAGCGCGCCGCCACGTCGGGGTCATGGGTCGCGGTGACCTGGGCGAAACCGAAGCGGTCATGCAGCGCGTCGATCAGCTCCAGCACCCGGGCGCCGGTGACCGAGTCCAGATGGCCGGTCGGCTCGTCGCACAGCAACAGCGACGGCCGCTGGGCCAGCGAGCGGGCGATCGCCACCCGTTGCGCCTCCCCGCCTGAGAGCTCGGCCGGCAGCGCATCGCGCTTGTCCTGCAGGCCCACCAACCGGAGCAGGTCGCCCGGCTCCGGCGACGGGCCGTGACGCGCCGGCGCGCCGGCGCTGGCGTTCGCCGCGAACGCGACGTTCTCATAGACAGTGAACATCGGCAACAGGTTCGCTCCCTGGAACACGAACGCGATCCCCGCGGCGCGCGCCCGGCCGCGGGCGACCGCGTCCAGCGAGGAGAGCGGGCCGCCACGCCAGCGGACCTCGCCGGCATCCGGGAGGATCAGCCCGCCGAGCACATGCAGTAGCGTCGTCTTGCCTGAGCCCGACGGGCCGAACAGCGACACGCGCTCGCCCTCGCCGACCTGGAAGTCGATCTCGCTGAGCGCGGTGATGCGGGCCGAGGCGCTGCCGTGCACCACGCTCACGCCCCGGCAGGCGGCCAGCTCGGTGGTGGCGGTCAGGGCGCTCATTGGTCAACCTTTCGGTTGCGGCCTGGGTATGGTCGCGCGGCCGGCGCGCTCACGACACCACCGCGCCGTCGCGGATCTCGACCACGCGGTCCGCGCCGCCCGCGACCCGGGCCGAGTGGGTGACCACCACGACGGTGCTGCCGTGCTCCTCGCGCAGCCGTCCCAGCGCCTCCAGCACGATCCGCTCGTTGCCCGCGTCCAGTTCGCCGGTCGGCTCATCGGCGAGCACCAGCGGAGCCTGCCGCGCGAAGGCCGCAGCGATCGCCACCCGCTGCTGCTCTCCGCCGGACAGCGCGCCGGCGCGATGCGTCGCCCGGTCGGCGAGGCCGAACGTCACGAGCGCGTCATGGGCGGCGGCGACGGGATCGTCATGCCCGGCGAGGTGCAGGCCGACGGCGACGTTCTCCCGCGCCGACAGCGTCGGCCACAGGTTGTCGCTCTGGAACACGAGCGCCACCTCCCGCGCCCGGTAGCGGGCCAGCTCGTCGTCGTCCAGGCGGTGGAGCGAGCGCTCGCCGACCCGGACCTCTCCCGCCGATGGCTCGTCCAGCGCCGCGGCCAGGGCCAGCATCGTGCTCTTCCCGCACCCCGACGGACCCAGCACGGCGATCAGCTCACCTTGTCTGACCGCCAGCTCCAGGCCCCGCAGCGCGACCGTCTCCACCGGCCCCGAGCGATAGATCTTGAACACGTCGTGCAGTTGCAGCGCTGGCCAGTCGAGCCGCTCCGCGGCCGGCTCGGGCTCCCGCCAGAGGCTGTCGACGCTCTCGCCGGCGCTGGTCATCGCCACTGGAAGCTCTCGATCATCTTCCGGTACGCATCGACGGTGTCGACTCCAACCGGGGTCCCGAGGTCGATCACGGCGCGGCGGCCGCCGCTGGCCAGCTCGTAACGGTCGACGATCAGGGTGACGCGCTTGCCGGTGACCGGATCCGGTGCGCTCTGGGTCGTGTATGTCGCCTTGACCAGCCGCGTCGATCCCAGGTGGATGATTTTGGGCGCACGGAAGCTGAGGGTCGGGTTGGAGCTCTTCAGGGCCGTCAGCTGCGCCGCGACGCTCGCCGGCGACGGCGCCGCCCCTCGATCGACCACCACGTGCACCCGGTTGTTCTTGTCACGGAACGTGACGTTGTGGGAAAGGCCGCTCTGCGTCCATCCCTCCGGATATTTGATCGAGTAGCCCGCCGGGCGGTTGGTGAACACCAGGAACACTTGGTTGTCCGGGATGTCGCCGGTCGCGGTGGCCTGCGCCTCCGCCGACAGCGCGCCCGCGGTGGGGGTGGAAGCGGCCCCTGAGGTTGAGCTCGCGGAAGCAGGGCCGGTGGAGGTCGCCGAGCCCGTGGAGACGGATGCGGACCCGGGCGACGTCGAGGGTCCTGAGGAGTTGGTGGAGGATCCGCAGCCGGCCGCCCCCAGCGTCACGATCCCGGCCACGGCCACGGCCACGGCCACGGCGACGGCCACGCAGAGCTTCTGAGACGAGAGCATGGGCGCACAGTGCCGGGATGATCTGACGATCTCCTGAATGCATCGGTCCCGCGCAGCCGCGCCCGCGATACTTGCCGCAGGTATGCAGCCAACGCTGTTGATCGTCGAGGACGACGCCGCGCTGCGTGATGTCCTGGTCCGGAGCCTGCGGAAGGAGGGCTTCAGCGCCCGCGCTTTCGCCACCGGCCGTGAGCTGCTGGCGCAGGCGCTGTCCGCATCGCCCGACGCGCTGGTGATCGACATCGGGCTTCCGGACGCCGACGGACGCGATCTCTGCCAGGCCCTCCGGGCCCGAGGCGTCCAGTCCCCGGTGCTGTTCCTGACCGCCCGCGACGCGCTTACCGATCGGCTGAGCGGCTTCAGCGCCGGGGCCGACGACTACGTCACCAAGCCGTTCGACATCGAAGAGCTGGTCGCTCGGCTCCAGGCCCTCCTGCGGCGCTCGGCGCTGGAGCCGAGCGCGGTCGGCGTCGCGGGACTGGCGCTGGACCCGTCACAGCTCACCGTCTCCCGCGACGGAAGCTCGCAGATGTTGACGCCGACGGAATTTCGGCTGCTAGCGGCGCTGACCGCGCGGACGGGCAAGGCCGTCTCCAGGCAGGATCTGATTCGTACCGCCTGGCCGCATGGGGCGATCGTGCAGGACAACACGCTCGACGTCTACATCGCTCGGATCCGGCGCAAGCTAGAAGCGCTTCCCACCGCTCCTACGATCAAGACGGTGCACGGGCTGGGGTACTGCCTGCAATGAGGCGGCCGGGCGGATGGCACCTGGGCCTGCGCGACCGGCTGCTGAGCTTCGTGCTGCTCGCGATCGGACTGGTGCTCGCCGCCCTCACCGCCGGCTTCAACCTCGTGCTGGCCGATCGCCTGGACGCCAGCGCGACCGGCGTCGTCCAAGCCCGCGCGACGGCGGAGCTGGCGGCACTGCGGATCAGCCACGGCCGGATAGCGCTTCCCGAGGCCCCCGACGAGACCGCCCCGGACACCCCGACCTGGGTGTTTCAGGGCACCCGCGCACTGGAGCGTCCTCGCTCCAGCCCCGCGAGCGACTCGGCCGCGGCCCGCCTGGCGGGTCGACCGCGAGGAGCGCTGGACGTGTCGGTGACGCAGACCCGGCTGTACTCGCTCCCAGTGGTCCAGAACCACCGACGGCTTGGCACGGTCGTGGCCGGAGTCTCCCTGGCGCCATACCAGCAGACCCGGCGCACGGCGCTGGCCGCCTCCGTCGTCCTCGCCCTCCTGGTCTTCCTGACGGTCGCGCTCGCTTCGTTGTGGCTGATCTCCAAGGCGCTGCGCCCCGTCGCCCGCATGACCACGCAGGCGGCGGAGTGGAGCGACCGCGATCTGGACCGTCGCTTCGCGCTCGGCGCTCCGCAGGACGAGATCACCCAGCTTGCGTCCACGCTCGACGGGCTGCTGGACCGCCTAGCCTCGAGCCTTCGCCGCGAGCAGCGCATCTCCGCCGAGCTCTCCCACGAGCTGCGCACCCCGCTGTCGAGCATCGCGGCCGAGGCGCAATTCGTCCTGCGCCACACTCAGCAGGACGAAGCCGGACGCCAGGGGCTCGAGAACATAGCCCAGAGCGCGACCCAGATGACGCGGACCATCGACACACTGCTCGCCGCCGCTCGGGCACAATTGAACCCCCGCCGTGGCACCAGCGACGCCGACGCCTGTGCCCGGGCGGCGATCGCCGACTGTCCGAACAACGTCGAGACCTCGATCAGGGGCTGCGCTGAACCACTCCGCGTGGCAGTCGAAGCGGACCTGGTGGAGAGGATTCTGGCGCCGCTGATGGAAAACGCCTGCCGCCACGCCACGCATCACGCCTCAATCACCGTCGAGCGCCGCGGCACGACCGTCGAGTTCGCGGTCCTCGACGACGGCCCCGGCGTGGCGGCGCAGGACCTCGAGGTGATCTTCGTGCCCGGCCGGCAGGCCCGCACCGGGCCGTTCACCGCCATCGCGTCAGCCGGCGCCGGACTTGGTCTGGCGCTCTCCCGCCGCCTAGCCCGCTCCGCGGGAGGAGACGTCACCGCTGAACGCAGCGACTCCGGCGGCCGCTTCCTCGTACGCTTACCCGCCGCCTGAGGCCAACCACCACCAGCCTCCCCTGCGCCGCCCCGTCCGTCATCAGGAAATCGGCCGCAACCGCTTGGCGATGCGGGCACTCGGCGGCACGAGCCGACCACCGCTGCAGCCCACTGGTCCGTCGCCAGCTTCGGTCAGCTCGACCGTCGAGCTGCGGCGAGCAGCAGCCAGCCCGATTGGCGGTTGCTCCTGCTCGCCGAGCAAGCGCTGGCTGTGGCCGACAGCTGAGAACCGGCGCTTCCGCAGCCAAGAAGCGACACGCCGATACCCCAGCTAGTGGCCGATGTGTGATGCGGAGGAGCAGCAGGACAACGGCTCGCAGGGAGCGGTCACTCCCGCATTGCCAGGTTTACCGTCAGTCCCTCCCCCGGCCGGGATCTCTCCTCGTTTGGAACGCCAGCGAGAGCGTCGCGCCGGAGCCGTGAGGCTCGTGCTTGACCGCCTGGAGGCGGGAGTCCGAGCCGGCGCGCGAGCTTCTCCTCCGCCCGGAAGCGGAAGTCGTACTCGGCAGAGCCGTCCGGCGGTGCAGGCCGACCGCCAGATTTGTGCGATTCCTACAACCGGAGGCGGCTGACGCGAACCGGTGGACATACCGCAGAGCCTCGCCGCGGGAGACGAAGAGCGGCGCTCCGATCGTGGTTGCCAACCTCGTGCCTACGCACGACCGGGGTCCTGGACCGCCGGGAGGCCGGTCGACCTGGCTGCTGCTATC
>JADGPO010000048.1 GCA_017882405.1 Solirubrobacteraceae bacterium
GGGTCGTGCGCGAGCCGCGGCCGGGGATCTCGGCGGCGCGCAATCGTGGGCTCGAGGCCGCGGACGGGGAGATCGTCGCGTTCACCGATGACGACGTGATCGTCGACCCGGAATGGCTGCTGGCCATCGCCCTGCGCTTCGGTGACCACCCCGACGAGACGTGCGTGACCGGGCTCGCGCTGCCGGGGGAGCTCGAGACGCCGGCGCAGGTCGCGCTCGAGGAGTACTACGGCGGCTTCGGGCCGCGGACCTTCACGCCCGTCTCGCACCGGCTGCGATACCCGCCCGGGCTGCGCTCGCTCCTCAGGCCGGCCACCGTCGACGCCTTCGCCGACGACGGGCGACTCGTGCGCAGCTTCTCCCTGTACGCCGCGGGGAGCTTCGGCCCGGGGGCCAACATGGCCTTCAGGGCGCAGGTCCTGCGTCAGCTCGGCGGATTCGACTTGGCCCTTGGAGCGGGCACCCCCGCTCACGGCGGTGAGGACCTGGAGTTGTTCGCGCGCACGGCGTGGCGCGGCCACAGCGTCGGCTTCGAGCCCGCGGCCACGGTCCACCACAGCCACCGGCGCGGGGACGATGCCCTGCGGCGCCAGATCGCCGGCTACGGCGTCGGCTACGGCGCCCTGCTGCTGGCCCTGGTGCTCGAGGACCCGCGTCACCTCGGCCGCATGCTCGGGACGGTCCCGCGCGGGTTTCTCGCCCTGCGCAGCGACTATCAGAGCAAGCTCGACACTCGGGAGCACCCCGATCCTCGCACCCAAGAGCTGGCGCGCCTGGAGCTGCGCGGGATGCTCGCCGGCCCGGCGGCATACCTGCGCAGTCGCTTCAGGTGGTCGCCGTGAGGCTTCCGCGCTGGCGCAAGTCGCTGACGGTCAACGCGGCATCGCTGATGACCGCGACGGTGGCGACGAACCTGCTCGGGCTTGGGTTCTGGGTGCTCGCGGCCCGTCTGAAGTCTCCGGTCGTCGTCGGCCGCGCCGCGGCGGCGGTGACCGCCTTGACTTTGCTGGCCACGATCTCCCAGCTCAACATGACGAACATCCTCCTCCGGCTGCTCCCGGCGGCAGGGCGGCTGAGCGCGATGCTGATCCGCCGGACCTACCTCATCGTCGCGGGCGTCGCGATCGTGGTGTCGACCGGGTTCGTGCTCAGCGGCCCGGGTGCCCGCGTCGTGACCGGTGGCTGGGAGGCCCGCGCGCTGTTCGCGGTCGCCGTCTGCGTCCTGGCCATCTTCGCGCTCCAGGACTCGGTCCTGACCGGACTGCGTATGGCGCCGTGGGTCCCGGTCGAGAACGCGTCCTTCGGGGCGGCCAAGCTGCTGCTGCTGCCGTTGCTGGTGATGATCGCGGCGCCCGGCGCGATCGTCGTCGCGGCCGTGGTGCCCGCGGTGATCGCCGTGCTCGTGGTCACCCGGCTGCTGTTCGCCCGCGTGCTGCCCCGATTGCGCACGGTCGAGGGCCGGTTGCCCGGCCGCCAGCGCCTCGTCTCGTTCATCAGCGGTGACTACGTGGGCAACGTCTGCACCACCGCCACGGTGCAGCTGATGCCCCTGCTCGTCCTGTGGGAGCTCGGACCGGCGCAGGCGGCGTACTTCACGCTCCCGTGGCTGATCTCGATGGGCATCACATTCCTGCTCTGGAATGTCGCCTCTTCGTTCGTGGTCGAGACGGCGGGCGCGCACGGTCAGCCCGACACGCTGCTGCGGCGCAGCCTGCTCCTGTGGGCTGGGGTCGCGGTCGGCGCGATGCTCGTGTGCGTGCTCGGTGCCGTGCCGCTGCTGTCGCTGGCCGGCCCACGCTATGCCGCCAACGGCGCCATGCTGCTGCGGCTGATCGGACTCAGCGCCCCCTTCGGCGCGATGGTGGCGGTCTACAGCACGCTGGCCTTTCTGGATCAGCGGGTCTGGCTGCTCGCCGCCTTCCAGGGTGCCGGGGGCGTGCTGATGCTCGGCCTGACATTGATGCTGCTTCCCCGTGTGGGGCTGGTCGCAGGCGGGTGGGCGAGCCTGGTCACGCAGGGTCTCACGGCCGCGGTGATGGCGCCCCTGGCGTTGCGCCGTGTGCGACGCGGGCATCTCGTGGAGGCGCTGTGACTCGCCATCGCCTCCCCGGGGCGGAGGCTCCGATGAGCCCATCGCGCACCGCGCTGACCGCCTATGCCGGTGTGCTCGCGAGCATCGTCGCGGCGGTGCTGACACTGACCGCCCCGGTGCCCGCCATGAGCCTGATCGGAACGTTGACGCTCGCCTGCGTGCCCGCCGGCGCCGCCGTGATGTGCTGGATCGACAGCGGCGAGAACGTCGCCCAAGCGGCGCTGACGCTGATCCTCAGCCTGACGGCGTTCAGCCTCGCCAGCGCGGTCATGATCTGGGTCGCCGCGTGGCATCCACGGGCGCTGCTCGTGCTTGCCGCCGCGAGCGTGGTCTCCTGCCTGGCGCGGCTGAGGCGGGCGGACGGGCGATGACTTCGCCAACGCTCACCCGACCCCTGATCCGCACCCGGTGGCCGGCGGCGATCCGCACGCTGGGGCCGCCCGCGGTGCTGGTGCTCGGGCTGTGCACATGGGCGCTCGGCGTCGGGCAGCTCAGGCCGCCGGCGATCGGCTCCTACGGCCTGCTGGCCAGCGCCAACCCGTGGTTCCTGCTCGGCCTGGGGATGGTCGTGAGCGGCTTCCTGATCGAGCTGCACCGCTCGGCCGCCCGCGGATGGGTGCTCGGACTGGGCATCGTCGCGGTCATCGTGGCGATCCACGCGACGGTGCCGATCCTCTATGGCACCCCCGAGTACGCCTGGGTCTACAAGCACATCGGGGTTGCGCTGGCGCTGGGGCAGAACGGACGTGTCACCGACCCATCGAGTATCTACCAGCTATGGCCCGCGCTGTTCGCCGCCACGGCGTCCCTCGGTGCGCTGGGGCACGTGGGGCCGTTGACCTTCGCCACCTGGGCCCCGCTGGCCTTCGAGCTGGCCGACGCCCTGGTGCTGCTGGCCGTCTTCCGCGTGCTGAGCGGGAATCGCAGGGTCGCCTATCTCGCAGTGCTGCTGTATGAGGGCCTGATCGCCTGGGTCGGACAGGACTACCTGTCCCCGCAGGCGTTCGCCTATCTGCTGTGGCTTGGCGTGGTTCTGATCCTGGCGCGTTGGTTGCGCCGGCCTGCGCCGGTCGAGCCCCGCGGCAGGCTGGGGCGCCTGCGGGCGCCGGTGCTGGCCGGACTCGAGCCGCCACCACCGACGTCGCGTCGCCGTCGCGCCGTCGCCATCGTGCTCGTCGCGGTGATCTTCCTCGTGATCGTCGCGGCGCATCAGCTCACGCCCTACATCGCTCTGACCGGTGTCGGCGCCCTCGTCGTCCTGGGGCTGATCCGTCCCTGGTGGCTGGTCGTGGTGCTCGCAGCGATCGCCGGCGGCTACCTGATCCCGCGCTACGGGTTGATCGCACATGACTTCGGCGGCCTGTTCAGCGGCGGCAACCCGATTCAGAACGCATCGGGCTCGCGCGGGACGCACCACGCGGGCGCCGAGGCAACCACCGCGTTGATCGTGCGCGGACTCGCGGCCGGCATGTGGCTGCTTGCGCTCGCCGCGATTGCCCTCCGCCGGCGCTCGCTCGGGCGCGTGGCCTTCGCCGCCGGGCTCGCGTTCAGTCCCTTCGTCGTGCTCGTGGCCCAGAGCTACGGGGGGGAGGCCGTCTACCGCGTCTATCTGTTCTCGGCTCCGTGGTGTGCTCTGCTGATCGCCGGAGCCGTGTACGAGCTGCGTCGACCGCAGCTGCGCTGGATCGTTGTCGGCGGTGTGTGCGGGGCGGCGCTGCTCGCGGGGCTGCAGGGCCTGTACGGACCCGTGGCCGTCAATGCCGTCATGCCGGACGAGCTTGCGGCCAGCGGATGGCTCTACACCCACACGCCGCCGGGCTCGCTGATCGTGCTGGCGGCGGACAACTTCCCGGCGCTCGACACCGCCGACTACAACGCCCGTCAGCTCGAGGTCATGCCGGCTGACCCGCAGATCGGCGAGGCGTGGCTCGACGAGGGCAACGTGTCCGAGGTGGAGAGCTGGATCGCCGGGCTCGGACATCAGAGCGCCTATGTCGTGGTGAGCCACGGCATGGCCGCCTACGCCGACTACTTCGGAGCGCCGACCGGCTTCACGCGCCTGGCGCACGGACTCCCGACGGCTCCCGGCTGGACCGTGGTCTACCGGAACGCCGACGTGACGATCTATCGCCTGACCGTGCGCTGAGCAGCGGCTCGCAGCACGGTTGAGGCGGCGCCCGCGGCCGCGGCCGCGGTGCCCGCGACGATGGCGAGCGCCCGCGAGAACCTGCGCCGGCGCAGATCGCGCAGGACGGCCAGCGGGAGCGTGCGCAGCAGATACGAGCGCTCGGCCCCGAGATCGCGGTCCTCGCCCAGGTGGGCTGAGAGCTCGACCTTGCCGGCGCCCTCCCAATAGCAGCGCTTGAGAAAGAAGGCGAAGGTGGAGCGCTCGTGTGGCACCTCGTGATCGACCACGGCGGCCGGCACGTACATCCAGTGGGTGTCCGGCGCGCTGGCGCTGATCCGGATGCAGAGGTCGGTGTCCTCCGGCCGGGACGTGTGGCCGACCTTGCCGAACCCGTCGCGGAAGCCGCCCACCTGCTCGAAGACCTCGCGCCGCACGGCCATGTTCTCGCTCCAGACGTTGCGGACCGGGCCGCTGTCGTCGGGCAGGCCGGCGTACGAGGCGCCGATCACCCAGCCGAACTCGTCGGGGAACCAGGCGGGCCGCGGTCCCTGCCAGGCGGGCGCGGTCATACCGCCGGTCCCGACGACGTTGTCGTCGGCGAACGGCGCGGTCAGCTCGCGCAGCCACCCGGGACGGGTGCGGACGTCGTCGTCGAGGAAGACCAGCAGCGGGCCGCGGGCGAGCAGGGCCCCGGCGTTCCGGGCGCCCGAAGCGCCGGGGGTACCGTCGTGCTCGACGATCGCGACGTCCTCCTCGGCGGCGCGCAGGCGCTCGCACAGAGCGGGGTTGTGATCAACGGCGACGATGACCTCGAGCGGATCCTGCGCCTTGGCGGACCCGATCGCGCCGCGCAGCGAGTCAAAGCGATCCTCCGTGTGGCAGGCGATCACCACGCTGGCGGACTCGCCGGTCATGCCGCCTCCAGTCTCCCCGGACCCGGCCGCGTGTCCGGTGCCTCGACCCGGATCAGCCGTGCCGGGTTGCCGGCGACGACCCCCCAGTCGGGCACCGGCGAGAGCACGACTGCGAGCGCACCGATCCGGGCGTGATCGCCGACGTGGATGTCGCCGATGACCATGCAGCCCGCGCCGAGGTCGACGGCGTCGCCGAGCGTCGCCACGCCGAGCTCGGTGCCGTCGCGATCGACCCGGTTGCCGATCGTCACGCCGTGTCGGAGATGGCAATCGCACCCGAGTGTGCTGTGGGGATTGAGCACGATCCCGTTCGGGTGGTAGAGGCGCAGGCGCGGCCCGATGACCGTGGTCACGGGCAGTTCGACGCCGATCACGAGACACGAGATCAGCCAGCAGGGATTGACGACGAAGCGTCCGAAGCGGCCCCAGCGCCGGCTCCCCCACTGGGCCAGGCGAAACCAGGCCAGAAGCAGCTGCGAGTCGGGACGGCCGTCATTGACCTCCCAGTCCTGCAGCACCCAATCACGGAGGCCGATCATGCCACTCGAATCGCCGCGCGCGCGAGGCCGCTGAGCACTTCGCGATCTCTGGCCGGATGTACAAGTGGTCGGGTTCGCGGGCCGCTCGTCAACAAATGGCTGTCCGAGGGCGCGGATGTAACGCACGACGGCGGGCAGCCGATGGATAGACCATGTCGCCGCGCCGAATCTCCGCCCCCCTCGCGATCGCCCTGCTGATCCTCGGCATCGCCGGCGGCGCGCAGCCGGCGCTCGCCATGGCCACGAGCCATCGGCCCGCGGCTCACAAGACTGCCGTGCGGCATACCGCGATTCATCGCTCGGTCCGGCGCCACGCCACCCGGCGCGGCGTCACCGGAACTCAGCCGCTGCGGGCCGTCAACGCCGCCGCCCCGGGCACTCCCTCGAGCCTGGCGATGCCCACGGGCGACATTCCCGGCTGGCATCAGGTCCTCGCCGACGATTTCAGCGGCTCGGTGCTGGATGCTTCGAAGTGGCGCCTGTACTGGGGTCAGCCCGGCGGCGATCCGGGCGGCTGGTTCGACCCGGCTCACGTCTCGGTCTCGGGCGGTCAGATGGTGCTCGCCGGCTACCGCGATCCCGCCGATGGCGGGAAGTGGGCCACCGCCGGCGTCTCGAGCAGCCCCGGCCTCGTGCAGACCTACGGCAAGTACCTGGTCCGCTTCCGCTTCGACTCGGGCGTCGGCATCGCGCACGCGATCCTGCTCTGGCCGGGGGACAACAGCTGGCCGCCGGAGATCGACTTCAGCGAGGACAACGGCGCCAACCGCCAGACGACCTACGCGACGCTCCACTACGGAGCGAACAACACTCAGGTAC
>JADGPO010000049.1 GCA_017882405.1 Solirubrobacteraceae bacterium
CGCGAGTGGCTGGGCGTGACTGGGACCGAATTTCTCAATCGGGGCACCCCCAGGCGGTGCTTTGTTGTGCGATTCACCGCGCGCGGCCGATCGTGTCCGATCCGGGTCGAAAACCGGTGCCGCTGAAGCACACGCCGGGCGACTCGGATCCTCGGATCCTCGGGGGTGACCTTGGTCGGCCAGCGGGCGATCAGCTTGCCGTCGGCGCCGACCAGGTACTTGGTGAAGTTCCACACGAGCGGACCCGAGTTGGGTTGCCGGGCCAGGTCTGACCACAGCGGCGACGGATCGGCGCGCACCGAGGTGCGCTCGGTGAGCGGGAAGCTGACGCCGTAGTTCTTCTGGCAGAAGGCGCCGATCTCCTCGGCGTCGTCGAACTCCTGGTCGGCGAAGTCGGCCGAGGGCGAGCCCAGCAGACGAAGGCCCCGGTCGTGGTAGGTGTCATACAGATTCTGCAGCCCCTCTCGTGGATGTCACTCTGCTGATCCAGCTTGGGGGTGCGGCTCAGGTACACCCGCCCCCCGGCCAGCTCGCTCACGCCCTCCAGAAACGAGATCCACATGTGCAGCTGGATCTCCTTGGCCATGCGCGCGCGGTGATAGAGCAGGTCGGCGAAGCGGTCGGCGCTGCGCGCCCAGGACTCGATCTCGAACACCATCGGCTCCGCGGCCAGCACCCGGAACTCGATCTGCCCGGCCTCCAGGTGGCCCTCCAACGTGGCCAGGCGAAACGACGACTTGGTCGGCGCGGCCTGGTTGACATCGCGCTTGAGCTCCAGCATGAGGCTCGACGCATTCAGGCGCGCTTCTCGGATCTGGGTGCGATAGCGACGGTGAAACAGCGGTCCGCGCCCGTCCGCGGCGCCCAACACCTCGGTCTCGTCGACGCCGTCGGGAAACTCGGGCGGCAGCGCGCCAAGACCGTCGACCAGGACGAGCGCGGCAACGCCGAGCGCCGTGCGCTGTTCGTCGGGCTGTGGCCGCCGACGATCTGGTTGATCGGCGACTCGCTGGCGCGTGAGGAATGAGCACGCCGGTGCCGGGGCGTAGGCTGAGGGCATGACGGGGGCAAGGAAGCGCGCGGTCGTCCTCCTGGGATTGCGGGTCGCCTACGGGGTCGGCCTGATCGCGGCTCCCACCCGGCTGGGGCGACGCTGGCTCGGTCCGGCCGCGAACGCCGCCCCCACCCAGGTCCCGCTGCGCGCCCTGGGCGCGCGGGAGACCATCCTGCACGCCGGGGCGATCGTCGCCGCCGTGCGCGGTGCGCCGCTGCGCCCGTGGCTGGCCGGCAGCATCGCCGGCGATCTCACCGACCTGGTGGCGACGTTCGCCGGGCGCGACGAGCTGCCCAAGGGCTCGGCCACGGCCACGCTGGTGGTCGGCGGCTCCTCGGCGCTGCTCACCGCAGCCGTCGCCGCGGCCGTCGAGAGCTGAACCGTCCCGGTGGCGATCGGCTACGACCGCCGCGGGACCGGGCCGCCAGTGGTCCTGCTGCATCCGCTGGGCGCCGACCGCCGGATGTGGGACTCGATCACCGAGCGGCTGAGCGGGCGTCGCGACGTGATCGCCCTGGACCTGCCCGGCTTCGGCGAGTCGTCCCCGCTGACCGGTGAGAACCCGACCCCTCGCGCGCTGGCGAAGGCGGTGGCGCAGCGGCTGGAGTCGATCGGCGTCAGCCAGCCCCACGTGGTCGGCAACTCGTTGGGGGGCTGGGTCGGTCTGGAGCTGGGGCTGAGCGGCGCCGCCGACCGGGTGACCGCGATCGCCCCCGCCGGGCTGTGGCCTGAGCCCCTGGTCCCCAAGCACGGGATCGCGCATCGGGTCGGCCATGCTCTGCTGCCGCTGCTCAGCCGCGTCGCCGCCACCTCCGGCGGACGCTCGCTGCTGCTCTCGAGCGCGGTCGCGCACCCCTGCCGGGTGCCCTCGGCGCAGGCCGCTCATCTGGTTCGTGCCTACGTGCTGGCCCCCGGCTTCACCGCGGTCAACGACGCGATGCGCGCCGAGCGCTTCGAGGGTCTGGAGCAGCTCCGCTGCCCGGTCACGCTGGTGTGGCCCGATCACGATCGCCTGATCCAGCGCCCCGTGTGGGTGCCCGACCGGATCGACAACGTCGTGCTGTCAGACAGCGGTCACATCCCCGTGTGGGACGCCCCCGACGCGCTGGTGGAGATCCTGTTGGCCGACACCCCGGTAAAGGGGAGCCGGTCTCGCGCTGGCGAGCGGCCGACCGGCGTGCGCGCCTAGTGTCGCGATTGGGAAATTCGTGAGTAGATCTCCACCGAAGTTCTCAATCGGGGCACTAGGACTAGGTCATTGCTCGCAGCAGCGCGGTCGCGGCGGCGGCGGCCACCACGACCACGTACAGCGGCGCCCGCACCCACAGCGCCACCGCGGCCACCGCCAGCCCGCCGGCGCGCGCGTCGAGCGCCAGCGAGCGTGGGTGGGACGCTGTTCCCCCGAAGGTCTCCGTGATCACCAGCGCGGCCAACAGCGCCGGCGCCAGCAGCGGGATCACGCGCGCGAGCAGCCCCGGCAGCTCGCGTCCGCCGAACACGAGCGGCCCGAACGCCTTGATCGCGGCTGTGGCGATCGCCAGCCCGGCGACGGTGATCCAGGCGGCCGTCATCGTTGCCCGCCGCGCTGCTGGCCTGCCGCCGGCCGCAGGCCGACCACGACGGCCAGCGCGGCCGCGATGATCGGCACCCCGGCCGGCGCCACCGGCGTGAGGGCGAGCGCGATCGCCGCCCCCACGGCGGACACCACCGGGGCCCCGGGGCGGCGGATCTCATTGATCAGCAGCCCCAGGAAGAACGCCGGGAAGATCGCATCCAACCCCAGCGTGTCCGGGTTGCCGATCGAGGCGCCGGCGATCACCCCAATCACCGTGCCCAGCACCCAGGCGGGGTACTGGACGAGCGTCGAGCCGAGCAGGAACTCCGTATCGAAGCGCCCGCCGCCGCGGTTGGCCAGCGCCCACGAGGCGTCGACCAGCGCCTGGCCGCGCAGCGCCCGTCCGAGCGAGCCATGCGGCAGCCAGGGTGCGATCGCGATCCCCATCGGCACGAAGCGCAGGTTCAAGAGCACGCCGGCGACGATCGCCGGCATCGCGCCCCCGCCGGCCGACAGCACGGCCAGCGCCGCGAACTGCGCCGAGCCGGCGAACACGATCACCGACATCACGATCGCCGGCGCCGGACCCATCACCGGACGCGCGAGCACTCCGAAGGAGATCCCCACCATCCCCGAGGCGACCGCATAGGGGACACCCGCCCGCACCCCCTGCGTCAGCTCGGGCCGGGCCTTCCACCAGCGGGCGTTCACCCGCTCAGCCCGGCGAAGACCGGGGCCAGCTGGCGCGACAGCGCCTCGCCGTGACGGTCGAGGTAGGCGGGGCCGGTCCCGTCGCGCAGCATCAGCTTCAGCTCGGCCGTCCCGCGCGCGTACTCGGGAGCATCGTCGCGCAGACGTCCGGCCAGGTCGGGTTGGCGGAGCCTGAGGCCGTCTGCGGCGGCGTGGCTTAGCATCTCTAGAACACCTCCAAACGCGGTTCGCTGGTGTAATCGGTAACCTACTAAATGCCTATGACAGTTTCAAGGCAGGCCTCCCTCCCCCACGATCTCGATCTGGTCGTCGATTTCGTCAACACGCGCGACATCGATCGCGACACCGATCGCGACACCGACGAGCTGGCCACGCCCGCCCGGCTGGCGGCCTGGCTGCAGGAGCGGGGACTGCTGCCGGAGGGCGTCGGCCTCGGCGCGGCGGAGCTCGACCAGGCGATCGAGCTGCGCGAGGCGCTGCGCGAGGCGCTGCTGGCGCACAACGGGACACGCGGGAGCGGCGGGACGGCTCCGCTGGAGCGGGTGGCCGAGCAGGGCCGGCTGTCGGTGCGCTTCGGAGAGGACGGGACGGTGCGGGTCGAGGCCCGCGCCGGCGGCTTCCCGGGCGCGTTGGCGCAGCTGCTGGTGCCGGTCGCGCAGGCGGCCTCCGATGGCACCTGGGAGCGCGTCAAGGCGTGCGCGGCCGACGACTGCCGGTGGGCGTTCTATGACCGCTCGCGCAACCGTGCCGGACGCTGGTGCGACATGGCGGTCTGCGGCAACCGCACCAAGGTCCGCGCCTACCGGAGCAAGCGCCGGGCCTGAGCCGCGTCAGCGCGGTCGGGCGCGCAGGCTCATCGACGCCGGGACACCGACGACCAGGCACAGCGCCGCGCCCAGCAGCATGGCGTGGTGCACGGTCGAGGCGGTGAGCGTACCCGTCAGGGCCACGCCGGCCAGCCCGGCCCCCACGGCCGCACCCAGCAGCCGACCGACCGACAGCAGCGCCGAGGTGCGCCCGTGCGAGGCCTTCGGGCTGGCATTCAGCGCTGCCCGCGAAGTGGGCACGAACAACATCCCCAGCCCCAGGCCGACGGGGATCAGCGGCAGCACCGTGACCAGCGAGTCCAGTGACACGCCCGGAATCCCGAGCACCGCCAGCCCCAGCCCCGCGCCCACGAAGCCCAGCAGCGTGGGCAGCTGCTCGCCGTGGCGGTCGACCAGCTTGCCGGCCAGCGGCGCCGCCGCCCCCACCAACAGCGCCACCAGCACCAACGCGGCTGAGGCGCCCAGGGCCGAGAAGCCGGCGACCCGCTGCAGGTACTGCTCGGCGATGTAGAACGTGCCGATCATCACCGCGAAGGTGAGCGCCGCGACCAGCGTGGCCGCGAGCACGATCCGGTTCATCGAAGGGTGGCCGCCCTCGCCGTCGGCGTGTACGACGCTCGGCACCAGCCGCGCGACCGCCAGCGCCACCGCCAGCGTCAGCGGGATCAGCGCCCACCAGTCGGCCCGCCAGCCAAAGGCAACCGTCAGCAGGCCGCCCAGCAGCGGCCCGAGGAGGTTCGACATCCCGGCGCTGGCACCCCAGATGCCCAGCGCCGAGCCCCGGCGCTCGGCCGGAAAGCCGCTGATCGCCCCGGCCAGCGCCGCCGGACTGACGAGGCCGGCGCCGGCCCCCTGGATCACGCGCGCGACGATCAACTGGCCGAAGTTGGAGACCAGCGCCCCCGCCGCCGCGCCGACCGCGAACAGGGCCAGGCCGCTCAACGCCAGGCGCCGCGCGCCGAAGCGGTCCACCAGCTCGCCGCCGGGGATCAGCATCAGCGCGTAGGCGCCGAAGTAGGCGCTCAGCACGGCCGAGGTGGAGCTGCCCTTGACGTGCAGGCCGTGCGCCACCGAGGGCAGCGCGACGGTGATCAGCGTGCCGTCGAGCTGCAGCAGAGCGGCCGCCGCGGTGCAGGCCGCCAGGCGAGTCCAGGCCGAGCGCGGGATCGGCGGCTTGGCCGCCTGCTGGGCGTCGGCGGGCTGCGAAACGGTGGCGTGTGGCACCTCTCCAGTATCGCGACTCGGACTGCTCCGCACCCCGCCCCGCCCGATTCAGAAAAATCGTCGAAGAACTGCAAAATCCTGGCGCCGAATCCGCGACAGCGTTATATCTTTCGCGATATGCCACTTCGCTCTTCGATTCCCAGTCCGCAGGACTACGCCCACGCAGCCAGGGCACTGACCCGCGACGAGACCCGCGGCGTCTTCGGTCAGGTCATGGGGCTCGTCGCGGCCACGGTCGGTTTCCTGGCGCTCGGCGCCTACCTCGGTCGCAACCTGAGCGGCGGCGGCTTCTTCATCTTCTTCCTGGGCGCGTTCGCGTGCATCTTCGGCCTGCAGTTCGCCACCGCCCGCGGACGCGAGCAGCTGGCGATCGGCCTGCTGTTCGGACTCGGGCTGCTGCTCGGGCTGGCGGTCGCACCGGTCCTGGCGGTCTACGCCAAGGCCGATCCGGCCGCGCTGTACCAGGCGGCCGGCACCACCACGTTGTTCGTGGGCGCGCTGGGCGCGTACGGCTACGCCACCCGCCGCGACCTCTCCTCGTGGGCGCGGACGCTGTTCTGGGCCCTGCTGGCGCTGATCGTCTTCGGGCTGGTCGCGACCTTCGTCGCGATCCCCGGCAGCAACGTCATCTACTCGGTGCTGGGGCTGGTGGTGTTCGGGGCGTTCACGATCTTCGACTTCAACCGGCTGCGCCGTGCCGATATGGCCAGCGCGGTGCCGATCGCGGCGTCGATCTTCCTGGACGTCTTCAACGTGTTCCTGCTGCTGCTGTCACTGTTCGGCGGCGGCAACCGCCGGTAGGCGAGCCGCAGCGCCCGGGTCCGCCGGACAGCAGGCTAGCTGCAGTTGATCCCGATCTGGTGAAGCTGCCCGCGTGCGGTCCGGCGACGACGCGATTCCCAGGTCGGCCAGCACGCACCCGGATCCGGAGCGAGGGCGCTCAGGCCTCGTCGTCGACCACGTAGTGGCGCTGGCCGCCCGCGTCCTCCCAGACCCGCATCACGCGGTTGCTGCGGGGATCGCGGAAGCGCTCGTTGGTCGGACGCCAATCGGCCTGCGGCGCGTCGGCATGCCCGTGCCCGCGCCTGGACCGGGCGTGCGTCGGCAGCGGATCGCCCGGCAGCGCGGGCAGGTCGGCCAGCACGGCGGCGGCCTGCTCGCGGGTCTCGGCCGCGGCCACGGCCTCCACCCGTCGCTCCAGCTCGGCCAGATCGAGACGCCCGGCGGCGGCATGCTCGCTGAGCCGCTCGAACAGCCGCTCGCGATCAGAGTCGTCGAGGCGCACGGCCCGTCAGGCGCTCGCAGCAGTTAGCCGGAGGGCTCGACCTTGACCGCGGTGCCATAGGACACGATCTCGGTGAACTGCTGGCCGATCTCCGAGGAGTCGAAGCGCACGGCCACGATCGCGTCAGCGTCCATCAGGCGCGCGTTCTCGACCATCCGGTCGATCGAATGGCGGCGCGAATCCTCCAGGAGCTGCGTGTACTGGTGGATCTCCCCACGCCGCAGCGACTTGAAGGCCGCGCCGACGCTGCCGGTGAAGCCCATGCTGCGCACCACCAGCCCGTAGACGACGCCGAGCGTCTCGGTGATCCGCAGGCCCGTCAGCTCGAGCGCGGTGGTCATCGGCAGACCGGCGGTGAATTTCTCCTCGGCCATCTCGGCAGACCGTATCAACGCCGGCGGGGCGGCGGCCAGCTAACTTCCTGCTGGTCTCTGATGCGCGCGCGCGACCTCATCACGCTGACGGCGACGTTGTGCGCCCTCGTCCTGGCGCTCGCCGGCTGCGGCTCCAGTTCCTCCACGTCGAGTAGCGGCACCGCAACCTCCAGCGCCAGCTCCAGTGCGACATCGAGCACCGCGCCCACGACGAGCACCACCACCAACAGCGGCCCCCAGGTGGGCTTCGAGGGCGTCCCGCTGGAGCAGGGCCCCGACCTGGCCTCGCCGGGGACCACGCAGCCGGCCTCGGTCGACGGGATCCAGTGCAAGCCCTCCGAGCAGCTGGTCTACCACATCCACTCTCATCTGGCGGTGTTCGACAACGGCCGCCTGTACGCGCTGCCGGGCGGCGTCGGGATCCCCGGCTCCCAGGTGCAGCAGTCTCAGTACGGCCCCGTCGCGGTCGGCGGACAGTGCTACTTCTGGCTGCACACCCACACCGCCGACGGGGTGATCCACGTCGAGTCGCCGCTGCGGAAGATCCTCACGCTCGGCGACTTCTTCGACGTCTGGCGCCAGCCACTCACCGGTGACCAGATCGCCGGCCTGCACGGCAAGGTCTCGGCGTTCGTCAACGGCAAGGCCTGGCGCAAGAGCCCGCGCTCGATCCCGCTGCTGCCCCACGAGGCGATTCAGCTGGAGATCGGCGAGCCGATCCCGCCGCTGGTCAACGTCAACTGGCGCAAGACCCGCCTCTGACACCCCTCAGTGCTCTGCACCCCGTTGGGCTCGCAGATGGCGACGGCGGACCTCGAGCCCGGTCGCGATCAAGACGAGCACCACCAGCAGGATCCCGGTGACCGAGCCCACGTCGTTGACCACGTCGAGCACCGTCGGCCCGACCAGGTAGGCCCCGATTCCAATTCCCGCGGCCCACGCCGCAGCCGTGACGGTGTTGATCGGGAGATAGATCGCCGGGCGCGCTCGATTGATGCCCGCGATCCACGAGGGGGTCAGCAGGATCCCGATCACCGGATGGCCGGCGAACAGCGCCTCCCCGCGGGCGATGGCGCGGACCCGCACCGAGCGCAGCGGGCCCGGCCCGGTGAGCAGCGCGCGGCCACCCTTGAGGCCGATCAGCCAGCCGATCGTCCCACCGGCCGTCGCTGCCAGCCAGGCGACGAGCACCACCGGGACCAGCGCCAGACGATGCTGGGACGCGAGCACCCCGGCGGCGATCAAGACCGGCTCACCCGGACCGGGGATCCCCATCCAGCTCGCCGCCGCGGCAAGCGCCAGTCCGGCGAAGTCAAACGACTCGTGGCGGAGATGGTGCACGGTGGACGCACCCAACGCGAGGTGCGGGTGAAGCACCGCCGTGGTGACGGCGAGGTGCGCGGCTGTCGACGAGATGGCCACGCGTCCGATCGTGGCACAGGCGCCGCGCGCCGCCCGGATAGAGGCCGCGGGGGATCATTGTCCAGCTGGCCAATGCCGCGCCCGACGGCGTCGCGGAGGATGCCGCCTCATGCCCCTCAACATCATCGTCTCCTACGACGGCACCGCCCACGATGACGACGCGCTGACGCTGGGGCGGATGCTCGCGGCCTCCGGCGCGACCCTGTCGCTCGCCTATGTCCGTCACTCGCACGAGTACGACCCTCGTCGCGAGGAGATCGCCGAGCACGACGCGGCGCGCCGGCTGGAGCAGGGCGCGATCTGGCTCGGCGACGAGTCGGTCACCCGGCACGTGGTCGTCAACCCCGCCACGAGTGCAGGCCTGGGTGCCCTGGCGGCCTCGGAGGGCGCCGATCTGATCGTCTTCGGATCGGACTACCGCACGCCGCCCGGGCGAGTCGAGCCCGGCGGTTCTGCCCAGGGCCTGCTGGACAACGGCTCGGTGGCGATCGCGGTGGCCGCGGCCGGGCTGCGCACCAAGCCCGATCCCCGGATCAAGACGGTGTCCGTGGCCGGTGAGGCAGACGGGGCGGCGGCACAGACCGCACGCTCGGTGGTGGAGTCACTCGGCGCCGAGCTGATCGAGGGACGCCGGGACGCCGAGCTGATCCTGGTCGACTCTCGCGCCGGTGCCGGCGAGGGCAGGGTCGCGGTCGACGCCTCCACGCGGGCACATCTGGACTCGGCTCGCGGCTCGGTGATCGTGCTGCCGCGCGGCGTAGCGCTGACCTTCTAACTCGCCGTGCTCCAGGATTGCCCCGGGGTCAGGCCCCCGTTTTCCCTGCTTGGACCGGGCGTTTATCCCTATGTCCAGAAGGGCGTCAGGTTTGCTGGACGCGAGGCCATGGGGTGCAGCCCAACCCGCCGAAATACTCATCAATCGTTGCTATGAGGGTCCGGGGGAATCTGTCCCGGGCCACCCCCACCTGTGCCGCTGCGGGCGCAGCGGCCGGTTTTCCCTTCCAGTCCTAAGGACAAGGAGACGAATACACAATGTGGCAGGCCTATCCATCGTGGCTTAGCCCTGGGGACAATGCTTGGCAGATGACCGCGGCAACGCTGGTCGGTCTGATGAGCGTCCCCGGCCTCGTCGTCCTGTATGGCGGCGTGATGCAGAAGCGGTGGTCAATCAACAGCATGATGTTGACGTTCGCGGCGTTTGCGACCGTCCTCATCCTGTGGGTGCTCTGGGGCTTCAAGATGGGCTTCGGCACGCCCTGGCACGGACTCGCCCACTCGGGTTTCTTCGGAAACTTCATCGGCATCCCAGGAGAGATACTCGGGCACAAGGCAGAGCAGGGCCAGGCGGCGATCCCGCTGGCAACGCTCGGCCCAGCGTTCAGATTCCCGCAAGCGACACTGGCGTACTTCCAGTTCGTGTTCGCGGGGATCACACCAATCCTGATGCTCGGCTCGGTACTCGGGCGGGTGAACTTCAAGGCCTGGATCCCGTTCGTCCTGCTGTGGTCGTCGATCGTCTACACGGTTGACGCGTTCTGCATCTGGGGCGGCGGCTTCTTCGCCCAGCACGGCGCGATCGACTACTCCGGCGGGTACGTGATCCACCTGTCCGCCGGCGTGTCGGGTTTCGTCGCGGCGGCGGTCATCGGGCCGAGACTCCAGCGTGACCGCGAGATCGACGCGCCGAACAACGTGGCCATGGTGGCCGTCGGCGCGGGCCTGCTGTGGTTGGGCTGGAACGGCTTCAACGGAGGGGACCCGTACTTCGCGGGTGCCTCGGCGTCGGCGGCCGTCCTCAACACCAACCTGTGCACCGCGGTCGCGTTCCTGGTGTGGGTCTCCTGGGACTACCTGACCGGCCGCAAGCCGGGTCTGATCTCCGGCGTCAACGGCATGATCGTCGGACTGGTGGCGATCACCCCGGCGGCGGGCTATGTCAACGGCTTCGGAGCGATGGCGATGGGGGTCATCGCCTCCACGCTGGTGTACTTCGCGTTGAACTACCTGAGCAGGGTGCGACCGTTCCGCAACGTCGACGACACGCTGGGCGTGGTCTACACGCACGGCTTCGCCGGCTTCCTGGGTGGCCTGCTGACCGGGATCTTCGCCGATCCCAACATGACGGTCTACCGGGGTCTCGGCAAGACGGCGAGCGTTGCGGCGCAGCCGGGCGTGGTCCACGGCGGCTTCACGCAGCTGAAGTGGCAGTTCTTCGCCGGGGTC
Organism: Solirubrobacteraceae bacterium; assembly: GCA_017882405.1. Next base: position 10,676 of record JADGPO010000049.1, read on the forward strand.
TTCGTGATCGCCTGGTCCGCGGTGGCCACGTTCATCCTGCTCAAGTTCGTGGGCCTCTTCGTCCCCCTGCGGATGTCCGAGGAGGACATGGAGATCGGAGACACGGCCGTGCACGGCCACGAGGTGTATCCCTCCGACATCCCGTCGTTGGGCTATCCCAGCGGGATACCGGGACTGGCCAGCGGGTCGGGTAGCACGGCGAGCACGACCGCATGACGCGGACCTCGCTGACAGAAGTCCGCGTGCGTAGCGAGCATGCAGAGCCCGCGGGCGATTGAGGGTAGCCAACCGTCAGCGCCGGACCGGGGAGCGGACTCGTCCGCTCCCCGGTCCACGCCGCTGACGCTCGTCGCGGGCGCGGTCGCCGGCGACGACCTGCAGAGCGTCGCGACGATGGCCGCACAGGCTCTGAGCCGCCCGGTGGCGATTGCCGTCCCAGCGCTCGGAGCGCCCGTTATCGCTCCGCTCGAGTCACTGCCCCCGCCGGACACGGCGGCGATCCTGGAGCACGCCGGCGCGGTGATCGCCGGCATCAACGGCTCGGTGCCGGAGGCTATCGCCGAGGCGGTCTCGGTGCAGATCGGCGACCAGGTGGTCGGCATCGTGGTCGCCGCCGGAGCCCTCTCGCCAACGGCGGGGGCGGCAACTTCCCCACTGGAGCAGCGCACCTGGCTGGAGGCCGCGGCCGCCGCCGCCTCGGTGACCGCGCTGATCCGCGAGACCCACGGCGCGAGCGCCGATGACTCCGCGCAGGCGCTCTTGACCGAGCTGGCCGCCGCGCCTCCGGAGGACGTGGCGAACTTCCTCGCCCGCGCCCGGCGCCTCGGGCACGAGCTCAGCTCAGGGGCGGTGGCGATCTGCGCGTGGCGCGCCGCCGAAGTCAACCGCGATCAGTCGCCGGCGAGCGCCGACGGCAGCCCGGTGTTGCCGGCAAGCTCCGGGGCATCCGCTCTGGTGGCCTCGCGGGCCGGCGGGCGACTGCTGGCGCTGGCCTCGCTGGCCGATGGCGAGCCGGGCGCCGAGGAGCTGGCGCAGCAGCTGCGATCCAACGGCTTTCTCGTCTGTCTGTCTGCCCCCCGGCGCGATCCGGCGCTGCTGCACCGGGCGGTCGTCGAGGCGGAACTGCTGGTCGAGCTGGCCGCGCCGGAGGCCTCGTCGGCCAGTCAGGATGAGACTTATCGGCTGCTGATCGGCGTGCTGCTGCGCGACCGCCAGGAGCTGGAGCAGCTGCGCGATCACACGATCACCCCGCTGGCCGACTATGACGTCCGCCACGACACCGAACTGCTGGCCACGCTGCACGCCTTTCTCACCCACGACGGCTCGACCACCGAGACCGCCGAGGCGATGAGCCTGCACCGCCACACCGTCGGCTACCGACTCTCCCGCGTGCACGAGGTCTCGGGCCTCTCACCGTATGAGTCGGACGGCCGCGAGCGACTCAGCCTGGGGATCAAGGCCAATCAGATCCTGGAGGCGGAGGCCCGGCGGCTTTGAGCGGCTTCTCCACTCCCCTCCCGGCCGCGCAGTCCAAGTAACTCAGTAGACTTTGTTGCATTATTAGCCCGCCGCGCTCCTATCTGGTCTGCGCCACGCAGCGCAGCGGCAGCACGCTTCTGTGCGAGCTGCTCAAGGGGACGGGCGTCGCCGGCTGTCCCGAGGAGTTCTTCGAGGCGGTGTACGCCACCGGACTGCCGCCTCACCCCGGCGAGTACCTGATCGGGCTGTCGCGCACCGGTGCCGGCATCCGCGACGATGACACTCCACCCGAGGCCCCCGCATACTCCTCTTTGGAGGGGATCGACGATTACCGAGACCACCTGAGGCGCACGTTCCGATGGGGGACCACCGACAACGGCGTGTTCGGCTCCAAGCTGATGTGGAACCAGATCCGGGAACTGCAGCTGCTCACCGGCGGGATGCCCGAGTACCGTGGACTGGAGCCGATCGAGCTCCTGACGCGCCTGTTCGGAGATCCATCGTACGTGTGGGTGACCCGCCGCGACAAGGTGCGCCAGGCGGTGAGCCTGTGGAAGGCGCTGCAGACGCGCAGCTGGCGCGGCGGCGGCGGCCGGGACCCCGCGGAGCTGCACTACCGCTACGAGGGGATCAACCACCTCGTCGAGCTGTTCGAATCCGACGAAGATGCGTGGAGCGGGTTCTTCGCCGAGCACGGGATCGAGCCGTTGGTCATCAGCTACGAGGACCATCTGGAGCGCGATCAGGACGCCGCCGTGCGCTCGGTGCTCACGCTGCTCGGCGTGTCGCCGCCAGCAGGCTGGGAGGCCGTTCAGCCGATGCAGCGGCAGGCCGACTCGCTGTCGGAAAAATGGGTGGCTGCCTATCATCGGGACCGCGCGCAAGGCGAACGGCCCTCCGATGCAGCCGCCGCCATAGCGCGCTGAGCACCGCTACTCCGCACCCGCGCTTGGCTTCGCCTCCCAACATCCTCTACCTCAACTCGCACGACACCGGCCGCTACGTGCAGCCGTATGGCAACGCGATCCCGACGCCCAACATCCAGTGGCTGGCCGACCAGGGCGTGATGTTCCGCAACGCGTTCTGCGCCGCGCCGTCCTGCTCGGGCAGCCGAGCGGCGCTGCTCACCGGCAGCTACTGCCACAACAACGGGATGATGGGCCTCGCCCATCGCGGCTTCTCGCTGTACGACTACGACCAGCACATCGCCCGCACGCTGGCCGACGCCGGGTACCACACCGAGCTGATCGGCGAGCAGCACGTGTCGGCCGATCCCGGCCTGCTCGGCTACGACGTCGTGCACGAGATCGAGAACACGACCGTCAGCTCGGTGGCGCCGGCGGCGATCGCCGCGCTGTCGGGCGGGATCCCCGAGCCGTGGTTCCTGTCGGTGGGCTTCTTCGAAACCCACCGCAGCTTCTTCGCGCCCAGCTCGGTGCGCGACCGCCTCTATTCGCTGCCACCGCCGTTCCTGCCCGACACGCCCGAGATCCGCCAGGACGTCGCCGCCTACAAGGCCAGCGCGCGCTCGCTGGACCATGGCGTGGGCTCGGTGCTCAACACGCTGCACGAGACCGGCATGGACCGCAACACGCTGGTCATCTGCACGACCGACCACGGCCTGGCCTTCCCCACCGCCAAGGCGAGCCTCCTGGATCGCGGGATCGGCGTGATGCTGATCATGCGCGGGCCGGAAATGCCACCGGGTGTCGCCCACGACGAGCTCGTGTCGCATATCGACGTGTTCCCCACGATCTGCGAGATAGCCGGGATCGAGGAGCCCGAGTGGCTGCAGGGCAGGTCGCTGGTGGGACTGGTGTCCGGCACCGAGGAGCCCGGCGCGCGCTCGGAGATCTTCTCCGAGCTGACCTACCACGCGGCCTACGAGCCTCAGCGGGCGATCCGCACCGAGCGCTTCAAGTACGTGCGCCGCTTCGACGACTATCCCTACCCGGTGCTGGCCAACTGCGACGACAGCCCCTCCAAGGACGCCTATCTGGCGCGCGGCTGGGGCAAGCGCACGGTCGCTCGCGAGTCCCTGCACGACCTGTTCTTCAATCCCGGTGAGGGACGCAACGTGATCGACCACCCCGACTACGCCCCCGTGGCCGCCGACCTGCGCACCCGGGTGGAGCGCTGGATGGAGGAGACCACCGACCCGCTGCTCGACGGACCGGTGCCCGCGCCGGCGGGAGCGCTGATCAACAGCCAGGACCAGCTGTCGGCGGGGGAGCCGACGTTCACCGTCGACGGGACGATGGTGGGCGCGGCCACGGGCGAACCCGAGTAGCGCTCAGCCGAGGACGATCTCGGCGGCCTGGCGCAGCGTGGCAGGGTCCCCGCCCACCAGCAGCGTGGTGACGAGCGACTCGCGCCACGCGTCGAGGTCGTGGCGGATCTTGTCGGGCGGTCCGATCAACGTCAGCTGCTGCACCAGCTTGGTCGGGACCGCCGCCGCGGCCTCGTCCTTGTGGCCGGACAGGTACAGCTCCTGGATCTTGGCCACCTCGGCCTCGTAGCCCATGCGGATTGCGACGTTCGCGTGGAAGTTGGTCCCCTTGGCTCCCATGCCGCCGAAGTACAGCGCGTACATCGGGCGCACGGCGTCGGCGGCCGACTCGATGTCGTCGGTGACGATCAGCGGCACGGTGGCGGCTACCTGGAAGTCCTCAGGAGTGCGGTGCGCGCCGGGGCGCTGCAGGCCCTCGCTGAGCGCGTCGCGGTAGAAGTCGTCGTGGTAGGGGGAGTAGAACAGCGCCAGCCAGCCGTCGCCCAGCTCGCCGGCCATCGCGATGTTCTTCGGACCCTCGGCGGCGAGGTAGATCGGGATGTCCGAGCGCAGCGGGCGGATGCTGGACTTCAGCGGCTTGCCCAGGCCGGTGACTCCGTCCCGCCCGCCCAGCGGCAGCGGGTAGTGGGGGCCGTCGTTGGTGACCGGGCCGCCGCGCTCCCAGATGTCGCGCAGGATCCCGATGTACTCCCGCATCCGCGCCAGCGGCTTGGCGAACGGCTGTCCGTACCAGCCCTCCACCACCTGCGGGCCCGACACGCCCAACCCGAGGATCACCCGCCCGCCGCTGAGATGATCGAGCGTCATCGCCGCCATCGCGGTGGCTGCCGGGGTCCGCGCCGAGATCTGCACGATCGCCGTCCCCAGCTTGATCTTCTCGGTCGCCGCGCCCCACCAGGCCAGTGGCATCAGCGCGTCAGAGCCGTAGGCCTCCGCGGTCCACACCGAATCGAATCCCAGCCGATCGGCCTCCTTGACCGCCTCGGCGGCGCCGGGCGGAGGTCCGCCGGGCCAATAGCCGAGATTGAGGCCGAGTCGAAGGTCGTGCGCCATGAGCCCCTGCAGCCTACTTGTCGGGGCCGCTCAGAGGACCCCGCCAGCCGCGCAGACGCGCCAGCAGGGTGGGCCGGGTGGGTGGATTCCGTGTTCCGAGCTGCGTGCGCTGCCATTCCTCCCGCGTGGGCAGCCGGCCGTCGCGCCGGGCGGCCAGCACGCAGGCGGTGTGAGCGTGACGCCGGCGGGCGGCGTCGTTCTCGGGCGCGATCAGCATGTGCTCCGAGAGCGCCGGGAGATACTCCCCGCACAACGGGCAGCGATAGGTCGCCGGTTTGCGGTTCTGGGCGCGGCGGAAGACCCACCAGCGCGGAGGCGGCGGCTTGGCCATAGGGGGAGAATGACACCGGCCGGTATGCTCGGCGCGCGTGGAGCATCGCGACGAACGGATCATCGTCGAGACCGACCGCCACCGGATCACCGGGCTGCTGCGGTTGCCCGTCGACGGCTATCGCAGCCGCCTGACCGACTACCTGAACGCCTCCGAGCGGGTCTTCCTGGCCCTCACCGACGTCGAGGTGGCCAGCCTGCACGGCACCCCCGGCGTCGAGCAGCGCGACTTCGTCGCCCTGTCTCTGCGCCACATCGTGCTGGCGATGCCGGCCGAAGATGCCGAGGAGCCGGGGCCCGACGACGAAACGGCCTGAACGCCCGGGTCACCCGCCCGGCGGCAGCTAGAATTAGGCCCATGGCCACGCAGAGAGCAGACGAGATCGAAGGGCTCAGCCGCTCTGACGCGCTGCGCGCCTCGCCGCGCATGTTCGACTCAGAGCTGCTCGACAAGCTGTCGCGCGTGCACTGGAGCGTGCCGCCGATCCTGTTCGTGCCGGTCATAGGGGTGCTCTTGGTGGAGGGCTTCGTGCACGGCGCGGGCGCGCTGACCGTCGCCTGGATCCTCGGCGGCTACCTGTTCTGGACCCTGACCGAGTACTGGCTGCACCGGATCGTGTTCCACTTCGAACCCGAGCGGGGGATCGGCGCCCGTCTGCACTGGATCATCCACGGCGTCCACCACGACCATCCCAACGACCCGATGCGGCTGGTCATGCCCCCTTCGGTGAGCATTCCGCTGGCCGCCCTGTTCGTGTGGGTGTTCTCTTTGGTGCTCGGTACGCCGGGGTTCCTCCCCTTCGGGGCGGGCTTCCTCGCCGGCTACCTGGCCTACGACATGCTGCACTACCACGTGCACCATCACCGTCCCAAGTCGGCGCTGGGCCGGCGCCTGCGCGAGCTGCACATGCGCCACCACTTCCAGAACCACGAGCGCGGCTACGGCGTCAGCGCCCCGTTCTGGGACCACGTGTTCGGCACCGCGCCCAAGCAGCGCTGACACCCGCCGCGCTGCGGCGCGCTTACACCGCGTGAGCGGTGCTCAGGCCGCCGTGCTCGGTGCGGGTGATCGCCGGCGTAGGCCAGCAGCCCGAGACCGCCGAACATCTCCAGCAGCTGCGCCAAGGCCACGGATCGTCAGGCACGTGAGCCGGGGCGGTCGTCAGCGCGAAGTGGCGGCGGACGTACTCCGACAGCGGCTGCTTTACCCACGGCACCTCTCGCCACACGCCCCTCCAGTGCAGGAGCGGCTGGCCGAGCGGGTCTCGGACCAGTTCGACCTGCGGGTGACGAAGTGCCCGGGCACCTCACAGGCGATCGTGGAGGCGCTGTGGTGGTGCGACGACCACGACGACGACCCGGCCCACGGCTGGCTGCGTCAGGCTCTGGTGCGCGTCGCGTCCGAGTCGTGAGGGCGCTCCGCGGAGCAAAGCATGCGCGAGCTCCGGGCGGGGGCTGAGCGGAGGGGGCGGGATTCGAACCCGCGGTCCGGGGTTGCCGGACTCCAGTTTTCAAGACTGGTGCATTCGACCGCTCTGCCACCCCTCCTCAGAGCCAGCCGGGCCGATGCTAGCGCCCGCCTTTTCGGCTGGGCCGGGGGGGCAGGGTCCTCGTCTACACTGCGCCAGAACCTCACGGGAGAGGTGGCCGAGTGGCTGAAGGCACTCGCCTGCTAAGCGAGTATGGGGGGAAACCTCTATCGCGGGTTCGAATCCCGCCCTCTCCGTTTCCCTCGGGCTCAGCCGGCGCGGCCGCGGCGAACGATCCGCACCAGCGCCTCGCCGCCAGGTCTGAGCCCGAGCCTGACCACGGCGTCCCCCATGCGAACGTCCTCGAGCCACACCTTCTCGTTCGGGTTGAGGGGCGCGAGCGCGGCGAACTGCTGCATCACGTCGGCCAGGCGCCCGAGCTCGTCAGGGCTTCCCTCCAGCGCAACCAGACCCGCCTCCCTGTCCCGACAATGGTGGCGGCTGAGGCGCCGAGCTGGCGCATATTCGGCCTGGCCCGGCTACCGAATGGCTATGACCCGGTGGACCTGCAGCCGGCGGAGCGCTCGCTCGGGTGCCGGGCAACGACCTCCTCGAGGAGGAGCTCGAGGCCAACCTCTTGGCCCTCCTGGATGGCAAGCGCGACCACGCCGCACTCGCCGCCGAGCTGAACACATCCGAGCAGGCGGTCCGCACGGCGATCTCCCGCCTCGCAGCCAAGGACCTCACGGTGGGATGATCCCAGCGCCCATGCAGGCGCCGGCGCGGTGGGGCTAGAATCGGCCGCCACGCGCCCGTAGCTCAGCTGGATAGAGCGTCGGTCTACGGAACCGAAGGTCGGGAGTTCGAATCTCTCCGGGCGCG